>DASYZY010000028.1:0-20548 GCA_035945735.1 Thermoplasmata archaeon | reverse complement strand
GGGAGCGAGGAGCAGCCAGGCCGCGGCGGCCGCGGCCACGAGCAGGAGCGGGAGCCCGACCCGGGGGTCGAGCAGGACTGAGAGCAGTGCGTGGGGGAGGTCGGACAGACGATCACCCCACCGATTCGGTCTCGGTCGGCGCGTTCTCGGCCGTTCCCTCCCGGGGAGCGGCCTCCTCGGGCGCGGCGCTCGCCAGGTACAGCCGCCACATCGGCGGCGCCGCGTAGAGGCTTTGCAGGAGCTCGAGGACCTGCCGGCCATCCGGCGGCGGCGCGCGGTCCCCGTAGCGGAACGGCTCGTACAGGCGCCAGAGCGCCTCGAAGAACTCCCGGAGGGGCTCCATCTCCGGCTGGAAGCCCACGCGGAGGATCTCCTCGTGCGTCCAGCCCACGGCGAAGGGCCGCCCGTACGCGCGCTCGAGGTCGGCCACGACCTGGGGGTAGGCGTACCGGACCGCGGCGCCGGTCTCGCCGCGGCCCAGCCGACGCTTGGTCTCGGTCAGCACCGGCACCTCCACGGCGCGGATCCGCTCGACCACGCGGATCTCGGGGTCGGCGCGGGCGCCGGACCGGCGGCTCATCGGGTCGCCCCGGTCGGGCCGGCGCCCTCGCGACGCCGTGAGGGCAGAAGGAGGTAAGCGAGCGCCATCGCGAGCACGACCGCCGGCGCGACGACGAGCAGGACCCGCCCGGCGAGGGCCCCTCCCGGCAGGAAGCCGAACGGACCGCCCCCGACGTGTTGGGTCGCCGGCGGGGGGCACACGACGCTCAGGCAAGCGCTCGAGGGGGTGAGCTCGACGACGTACCGGGGGATCACGTAATGGAAGCCGAGCGCGACGTAGGTGAGGTTGGAGGCGTAGCCGGTCGCGCTCGCCAGCACCTCGCTCAGACCGGGAGGAAGCAGGTCGGTGAAGTTCGCCCATCCGGCCGAGGAGCTGGTCGCGATCGAGCGGACGGTAAGGTTGCCGACCACCACCGTCCCGCCGGCGATCGGGGCGCCGGTCCGGGCGTTGAGCAATAGCACGCTCAGGTTGGTGCCGACCTCCGCAGCCAGCGGGACGATCAGGACACTGAGCCGGGCCCAGGGGTGGGAGAGCGGTAGCGTGGCCGACAGGTAGCCGGTCGCGCCCACCGAGACCGAGAAGTTGCCGGCGGCGAGCGCGGCGTCGAAGTAGCTGCCGTTCGGGCTCGTCGTGAACGGCACCGGGTACGGCGTGGCGGCGCCGAAGGGCTCGAGCCGGCCGGTCGCGCCGGACAGGCCCACGCCGCTGATCGCATCGACGACGTCGATGGAGACCGGTCCCGGGTCCATCAGCGTGAGGTTGGCGTACGCGTAGCCGGTGTACGGGATCGTCACGTTGGTGGCGTCGGTCGAGTGGTTGGCGAGGGAGCCGGCCAGGGCGAGCGAGCCCGTGCCCTGGCTGAGCCGGCTCACGTTGAGGTAGCCGGCCACGTTGGTCCGGCCGATGATCACCGAGCCGTTCAGCGCGACGCTCACGTTGTACAGCGGGCTCGCCGCGCCGCTCTCGCCGACGCCGAAGGAGCGCACGCGAAGCCCCGGGAGCGGATCGAGCGGGAGGAGCACGCGGTTGGTGATGTTCGGCGCGATGAGGGTCCCCACGCGCCCCGGATGGAAGCCCGGCGGCGCGGTCGAGAAATTGACGGCATCCGGCGAGGGCAAGGAGATGTTGGCGTAGCCGGCCGCGTCGGTGAGCACCGAGCGGCTGACGCAGTGGCCGACGATGTCGACCGAGGCGTTCGCGAGCCCGGCGCCGGTGAGCGCGTTGGTGACCTCGAGATCCACGGGCGTGCCGTTGATCGAGCACGCCGGCGGAGGCGGGCCGCCGACCCCCGTGTAGAGGTCCGGGAAGCAGTTGTAGCCGGGCGCCGCCAACGGCTCCAGCACGGAGGCATTGGTGGGAGGCCCCGCGAGCGAGGGACTCCCTCCCACCACGTTGAGCCCGGTGCACCCCGGGTACTGCGCCCAGCTCGAGGGGGCGTCGAAGCGGGGCCCGGGGCCGTTGGCGGAGGAGAGCTCGGTCCAGCGGCCCGCGCCGGGGTCGAAGGTGAACGTGTCGCCGAGCGCCGTGGGTCCGTTCGTGCCCCAGACGAACCCGCCGAACAGGAGCTCCACCGCGTCCTCCGCATCGTAGGCGAAGGCCGACGCCGCCCGCGGGCTCGGGATCGCCCCCACCTGCGGAACCGGCGTCCAGCGCCCGGGGGAACCGGCGAAGGCCCAGAGCGCGTTCGAGCAGCGGACCGTACAGCCGCCGAACAGGTCGAAGCGGGAGGCCGCGGAGTCGTAGACCATGCCGCTGCCCATGAGGGGGGGCGGCGCCGAGCTCGGGCGCAGCTCGCTCCAGTCGAAGCTCGTGAGGTTGAGCTGCCAGGTGTCGTTCCAGAACACCGTGGCCGTCGAGTTGCCGACCGACGCGCGCGGGCTCCAGCCGCCCTCGAGGAGCGCCACATGGCCCGAGTCGTTCACGGCGAAGCCGGCGCTCTCCCGGGCCGGCGGCGCGCGGGCGTGGCTCACGTTCTCCCAGCTCTGGTTGCCGAACCAGTACAGCCAGGTCTCGTTGCTCGTGCTCTGGGTCGACAGGTTCGTCAGGCCGCCGAAGAGCACGGCGAAGCCCTTCGACGGTACGGTGGCGAAGGAGAAGTTCGCGCGCGCCGACGGGCTCGGGTCGTAGTGCACCCACGTGAACTCGCCGGTCGTGGAGTTGTAGTTCGACGTCGCGTTGGTGAGGCCCCCGCTCCCTTCGCCCCCGAACAGCGTGATGTTCCAGCCGCGGTCGTACGCGACCATGCCCGCCCCCTCCCCGAAGACGTGGGTCGTGTCGTCGCCTGGGCCGTAGACGATGTAGGCCATCCCCCAGACGAGCGACGGAACCCCGGCCGGCGCCGGGGTCAGCGGGTGGGCCCCGCCGACGGCGGCTCGGGGGGCGGCCGGGACGAACGGTCCACCGGGAGGTGCGCCGAAGGGCGGGATCAGCAGCGCGACGAAGATCCCGGCCAGCAGAATACCGACGACGCGCGGGCGTCCGGTCGGCATGGGCGACGGCGAACTCCGTACCCGAGATAACGCCGCCGACCTCGCCGTGCGACGGCGTAGGTGCAAGCTAGCGGCCCTGCTCGGCGCCCCACCAGTTCTGGAACCGCTGGGTGTTGGCGATGAGGCCCAGGATCAGCAGCGCGTCGCCGAGCTGGAGGACCGCATCGGGCGGGGGGTTCAGGTGGGGTTCGAACTCCGCGCCCGAGGTCGGTCGGGCGAAGCCGACGACGAGGCAGCCGGTCTGCTTCCGGACGGTCTGTTCGATCTCCCCGATCGGTCCCCCACGGACGGGGCTCGTCGCGGTCAGCACGTACTCGCGCATATCGGCGTAGACGTCGGCGGCGGTGATCTGTTCGAGCGCGATCGCCACCTCCGGCTCGAAGGCCGCGCTCGCGCACATGCGGCCCCCGAGGTCGCTGGGCGAGGCGACGTACGTGACGCCGGCGCTGCGGAGCGTGTCGCGGAGCTCGGGTCGGCTGACCGAGACGACGATCCGGACCGAGGGGGCGAGGCTGCGGACGTTGAGCGCGGCGATCAGGTTCTCCGCGTCGTCGTCGGTGCAGGCGATCACCGAGTGCGCCGCGGCGGTGTTGACCCGGTTCAGTATGTCGATCTCGGCCGGCGGTCCGTAGGTGACGAACAGTCGGCTCTCGGGCGCGAGCGCCCGGACATTGGGCACCTCCGTCGGCGTGGCCACGACCACGGCCACGTGCTGCTCCTGCTGGAGCAGCTCGCGGACCGCGGCGCGGCCGACGGCGCCGTAACCGAGCACGACGATGTGACCCTTCATCTCCGTCCCGAGCACCCCCAGCTGGCGCCGCTGGCCCTCCTCGTTGAAGACGGTGCCGATGACGGAGATCAGGTAGGCGATCATGAAGATCTGGACGTACAGGACGCCCATCGCGAGCGCCTTCGCCGCGCCCGTCGTGGGAACGAAGTCGCCGTAGCCGGCGGTCGAGATGGTGACGATGGCCCAGTAGAAGGAGTTCCCCAGGCTCACGTTCGGCTGGAGCAGGAAGAAGCCCAGCGCGGCGACGATGTCGATCGCGAAGAAGAGGGCGAGGAACCGCCAGACGCGGGCCACCACCTCCCGCACGAATTCGGCGAGTCCGCCCGCCACGAGCAGCGGCGAGGAGCGTCGAATCTATCCGTTTTCGGGTGCGGGATGCCGCTTCTCCCCAAACCGTAAATACGATGCCCGGGCTGGCGCGGACCTTGTCGGCGGCCGTGGCCATGGCCGCCCCGAGGGATCCAACGGTGGGCGGCAGGGCCTCGGGCGCGGACGATGGAGCACCCGAGTACACCCGGTTCGAGCGGGCCCGCATCCTCGGCGCGCGGGCGCTCCAGATCTCGCTCGGCGCGCCGATGCTCATCGATCCGCCGACGGGTCTGTACGATCCCGTCGAGGTCGCGGAGAAGGAGTTCACCGCCAACGTGATCCCGATCACGGTCCGGCGCGGGCCGGCCCGCGGCTCCGCCGCCGAGGCGCGAGCGCGCGCCTAGATCTGCGCCATATCGAGCGCGTGCGAGCACGCGCAGGTGCGGGGCCGGTCCAGTGTCGCGAACAGCCGATCGAGCACCTTCAGCATCTTGTCTTGGTTCTCCCGCATCGTCCGGACGATGTCGGCCGCCTCGACCGGGCGGTCCGCCCACACGTCAAAGTCGGTGACGGTCGCCAGGCAGGAGTAGCAGAGCGCCATCTCGCGCGCCAGCGTGACCTCCGGCACGAGCGTCATGCCGATGATGTCGGCGAAGCCGCGGAAGAAGCGCGACTCGGCGCGCGTGGAAAAGCGCGGTCCCTCGACGCAGACGTAGGTGCCGCCCGAGCGGAACGGAATGCCGGCGGCGGTCCCGGCCTCGACCGTGAGGCGGGCGAGCTCGGGGCAGAACGGGTCGGCGGTCGAGACGTGGTAGACCCGGCCGCCGTCGAAGAAGGTCGTCGGCCGGGACTTGGTGAAGTCGACGAACTGGTCCGGCAGGAGAAAGCTCCCCGGCGGCAGCTCCTCGCGCAGCGAGCCGACGCTGCTCACGGTGACGATCCGCTCGGCCCCCAGCTGCGCGAGCGCGGCGATGTTGGCGCGGTAGTTGAGCCGGTGCGGCGGGATCACATGGCCGACGCCGTGCCGCGCGAGGAACAGGACCCGTAGGTTGCCCACGCGCCGTTCCTCGATCGGGCCGGAGGGAGCACCCCAGGCGGTCGATACGCGGTGCGAGGCGATCGGCGCCCCGCCCCAGCTCGACAGGCCGGAGCCCCCGATCAGCGCGATCGTCCGTGCCGGCTCGCTCACGGGGGGCTCGCCTCTCCCATCCGGGCGCGGGCGAGCATCCGGGCGAGGGTGACGTCGCCGCGCGTGCGCTCGACGATGCCGCGGGCGGCGTCCTGCTTCGGCTTGAGCGCCACGATGCTCCGCGGGGCGTCGAAGCGGAGGAGCGCGGCAAGCAGCTCGTCGAGGGTCGTGAGGTAGCCCTCGGCGCGGTCGACCGACCCGCCGGCGAGCGCGCCGAGCGCCAGCCGCCGCACCTCCCCGGCGAGATCGCCGAGACCCAGTAGGTACGGCTCGGCGGCGACGCCGAGCTTGCGGGGTCCGGGAAGGCTGTGACCGGCGAGCACGCTGGCCAGGAGGATCGCTTCGACCGCTTCCTGGAGCCCGTCGAGGGCGACGGCGTGCTCGCCGGGATCGTCTTGCAGCGTCTGGCCGAGCGCGGCGCACTCGCGCCGGATCTCCTCGAGCACCGCCGGGGCGCGGCCGGTGGCGTGCATCTCGGTCATCGCGACCTGGGCGGCCCGCCGGAGCTTGCGCGCCCGGTCGGCGAGCTCCTCCCGCCGCCGCTCGCGCGTGCGGAGGTACGACTCGATCTCGGTGAGGATGGGCTCCGATAGGAGCGGGCCCGCCGCAGGCGCCGGTTCAGTGGAAGGGGGTGAAGCGGACATCATCCTCCCCGCCGTCGAGGATCCCGAGCCGGACGCCGGCGTCGATCCAGCCGTGGGCGTAGCTCACCGCCGCCAGCGCGCGCGCAGTGTCGCCGCGCTCCCGGAAATGCTGGGCGTCGGACAGGTAGGCGCGGGCCATCGACAGAAAGTCCTCGCTCGCGCCCGACAGGAACGAGCGGCGCGGCGCGCCGGGTCGGACCCGTTCGAGCGCCTCGCCGGTCAGCCGCAGGTACCGTTCCAGGAGCGCCGGCGTGTCGGGCGCCCCGCTGCCGGTCTCCGTCGCCATCCGCGGGGCCGGCTACCTCGCGGCCGGCGCGCTCTCGTGGGGGACCTTCTCCCAGTCCTTCAGGAACCGCACGAGCCCGAGATCGGTCAACGGGTGCTGCACGAGCTTTTCCATCACGGCCGTGGGCATCGTGCAGATGTCGGCGCCGATCTTGGCCGCCTCGAGCACGTGGATCGGGTGCCGGACGCTCGCGACGAGGATCTCGGTCTTGTAGCCGTAGTTGGCGTAGATCGTCTTGATGTCGCGGACGAGCTCGATGCCGTCCTGGCTCTGGTCGTCGAGCCGGCCGATGAAGGGGCTCACGTAGCTCGCCCCGACCTTCGCCGCGAGCATCGCCTGGTTCGCGCTGAACACGAGCGTCATGTTGACCCGGATGCCCTCGCCGCTCAGCACCTTGGTCGCCTCGAGCCCGGCGGTCGTCATCGGGATCTTGACGTAGATCGCCGGGTGGAACTTCGCGAGCCGGTGGCCCTCGGCGAGCATCCCGTCGACCTCCGTCGCGGTGACCTCGGCCGAGACCGAGGGGACGCCGACGGCGCAGATCTCCCGGAGGATCGCCTCGAAGGGCCGGCCCTCCTTCGCCACGAGCGAGGGGTTGGTCGTGACGCCGTCGAGCGTGCCGGTCGCCCACATCCGCCGGATGTCCGAGACGCTCGCGGTGTCGAGGAAGAGCTTCATGCGGGGGCCGGACCGGCCTCGGATATTAGGCTGCGTCGGGGGCGCGGGGCCTCGCCGGGTCCCGGCGCGGGCTCAGCCGACCAGCCCGTGCAGCGCGGCGAGGTCCGCGCGGTAGGCGGTGTACTCGTCGTCGGAGTACGGCGTCTCGAGATAGCCGGGGAGCTTGGCCCAGCTCCTGTCGTTCAGCCACGGGCGGAAGCCTTCGAGGCCGATCTTCCCCTTGCCGACGTTCTCGTGCCGGTCGAGGTGGCTGCCGAGCTCGCCCTTGGAGTCGTTCAGGTGGAAGGCGCCGACGGCCTTGAGGCCCACCGTGCCCTTGATCAGGTCCTTCGCGGCGCCGTAGCCCTCCGGGGTCCGGAAGTCGACGCCGCTGGCGAACAGGTGGCATAGGTCGATGGCGATGCCGAGCCGAGCGGGCGCGTTCACCGTCTCGAGCACGGTCGCGAGCTCCTCGAAGTGCGAGCCCAGCGTCGTGCCCTGCCCGGCCGCGTTCTCCAGCAGGATCCGGGCCGTGCCCTGCGGGGTCTCGTCGATGGCCCAGCGGAGCGCGTCGGCGATCTTGCCGAGGCCGGTCTCGACCCCGGTGCCCAGGTGCGCGCCCGGGTGGAAGATGACCGCGTCCACGCC
Source organism: Thermoplasmata archaeon (assembly GCA_035945735.1). Taxonomy (GTDB): domain Archaea; phylum Thermoplasmatota; class Thermoplasmata; order Lutacidiplasmatales; family UBA184; genus JAKIVR01. The sequence continues at coordinate 12,974 of DASYZY010000028.1, read as the reverse complement.
GAGCAGCTCGGCGCGGCCGAGCTCGTCGAGGAAGGTCTTCTTGGACAGGCCGTACATCTGCGGCTTCGGCGCCGCGAGGTTCGTGAGATAGCAGTGGTGGATCGCCGTCGCGGCGAGCTTCTCCGTCCTCACCGCCTCACGGAAAGCCGCCGCGAGGTCGGGGGGGATCGGGGGGCCGCCCCAGGTCCGGGGGCTCTTGGAGAAGATCTGCGCGGTCTCGCCCCCGATCGCTCGGGCGGTGGCCGGCACCTTCTCGAGCCCGTCGGAGGTCGCGATGTGGGCGCCGAGGTACATCGCGCGGCGGAGGCCCTGCCGCTCTTAATGCCCCCGCTGGGGGACGAGCTCGTCTCAAAGGCCCGGGGCTGCGCGCGCTAGAGCTTCCAGAACCGGCTGGTCAGGCCGTGCGATTCGAACAGCTGCGCGAACTGCTCGCGCGAGGGCCGCAGGTAGGCGCGGTCGAGCTTCCCCGAGTAGATCGGCATCGCGATCCCGAGCGCCTGGGCGACGGTCATCGTCTCTCCGTCCTCCTCCGGGTGCCGGTCCTTCCACGCGGAGAGGTGGGACTCGGACGCGAAGAAGAGCATCTGCGTGCCGCAGGTGTGGATGATGTCCCGCCACCACTTGGCGGCCGGCAGCCCGAAGTAGAGGACCGGTAGGGAAGGGTCGGGCGAGAAGGCGCGGGCCTCGTGCAGCTCGAGCCGGATCGGTGCCCCGCAGTGATGGCAGTAACTCTCGATGCGGACCGGCTGATGGAGCAGCAGGTGGACACCGAGGGCGTCCCAGGCGCAGTTGGCGAAGTAGCTCCGGCCGTGGGGCAGGCTCACCCGGTAGGGGGTGGGGACCGCCGAGAGAGGGAAGACCATCAGCAGGCGCGAGGTCCCCGGGACCCGGGCGAGGTGGCGCTCGGCTTCCAGCCGCTCGATCGCCGCCTCGGTGGCCTCGAGGTCCCAGCCGAGCCCGATCGCGAGCTCCTCGACGAGCGGGGGCCGCGCGTGCTCGAGGAAGAAGGTGAGGATGGCGAGCCGGACATCCGGGTCGTGCGTCTCAGCGGTGGCCACTCGCGGTCCTTCCCGAGTACCAGTTGACGCGGTTCAGACGATAAACCTGGTCGCCGCCACTCAGACCGTCGTGCCCGAGGCAGCGGCCCGTTGGTAGTCGTGCTCGATCTCGCGGCACATCGCGCGTTCGTCGGCCTCCGGCCGCGTCGGGGTCCGTAGCGACAGGCGCAACGCGAGTCGTGCCTTGGTCGTGACCGGGTACCGCGCGGCCGAGATCTCCAACAGCGAGGCCGCGCCGGCGCCGGTGAAGCGGTAGCGCTCCCGGCTCCACAGCTCGGTCCGGCCCCGCTCATCGAGCCGCTTGGTGACGGTCACCTCCCCTGGGTCGGAGAACGCCCAGAGGTCGGTGCGGGAGCTCCCGTCCACGAAGTCCAGCCGCACGATGGCGGAGTCCGGTCCGAGCCGGTCGATGCTCTGGCGGATGCGCGGGGACGGGGGGGCCGAGGTCGGACCGATCCCGTGCTCGAGGACCCAGTGGCGAGCGTATTCGGCCGGTGCGTTCAGCTCGTAGCGGCGCGTGTAGACCGCGCGCCAGCGATCGTTCGACGGCAGCGGAGGGAGGTTCGGTCGCGCCGCATCGTGCGCGCTCACGAGGGCTCGACGGCGCGAACCGAAGCCCGGGCTACCTGGAGAGGGAGGTGCTGACAGCTTTCCGCGGTTCCCGTAGGCTCGCGCACTTCAGTACCGCGCGGAACGCCAGTGGGCTTAACTTCCGGGTTCGGAATGGGACCGGGTGTTTCCCCACCGCTTTGGCCGTCAGCGCGGCGGCGACGGTGGGCCCCTATTTAACGCTCCGCCCGGGCGGAGCGGGGACGTCCTCTAGCGGACCTCTTCGAGGAGGTCGTTGGCCGCCTTCTCGGTGGCCTTGATGGCGGCGCGGCCGACCTTGCTCGCGATGCGGTAGCCGGCGTGGGCGACGTGCACGACATCGCGGGTGACCTCGCGGGCCAGCTGCTCGGCCTCTTCTCGGGCGCTCGGTCGAGGGCCCTCGGGCTTCTGGGCGGGCATGCTCCCGCTAGGCCGCGAGCCCGTATCTTACTTGCGCGGGGCCCGGGCGCCGCCACCGCGGCGGGGGCTCGAGTTGGGGCCGGAGCGGCGTCCGCTCCAGGTCGCATCGTCGGCGCCCCAGATGTACCACGTGCCATGGGCCTGGCTCAGGCGCCGGCCCTCGCCGTCGTGGAGGTTGCCCTCGACGAACGCCAGGTGCCGGCCGCGGCGCACGACCTGCCCCCGCGCGCTCAGCCGCTCGCCGAGGCCGGCCGGGCGCAGGAACTCGACGTAGAGCGAGGTGGTGGCGGTGACCTCGCCCTCGCGCAGGAGGCTCACGACCGACCCGCCCATGGCCGTGTCGAGGATTGTGGCGTACACGCCGCCGTGGACGACGCCGTTGACGTTCAGGTGCCGTTGCTCCACGGTGCCGGTCACCGTGCAAAATCCGGGACCGGAGTGCTCGAGGTCGACGGTGAAGCCGACCTCGGAGTGGAAGCCCCCGAGCCGGTCGCGGTCGGTCCAGTCGCTGGGCGGCCGGACCGGGTGCGGCTCCGGGACCGGAGCGGCGCTTCGGGCCATCGGCCCCGTCGAGCCGCCCTCGGGGATAAGTACTCGCCGCGGTGCCCTCCCGATAGGAGGGTACCGCCTGGCCCGGAGGAAGATCCCTGGTGCGGCGACCTACGAGGCGGCCCCCAACATCGCCCTAGTGAAGTACTGGGGGCTCCGCGACCCGGCCCGGATGTTGCCCTACAACAGTTCGGTCTCCGTCACGCTCTCCGGCCTCCGGACCCGCACCTCGGTGGAGTTCGACCCCGAGCTGACCGCCGACGCGCTGGTCCTGAACGGCAAGCCGGCCACGGGCGGTCCGCTCGAGTCGGCGAGCCGGTTCCTGGAGCGGGTCCGGCAACGGGCGCACGTCGAAGGGTTCGTGCGGATCGAGAGCCGCAACAACTTCCCCACGGCCAGCGGGCTCGCCAGCAGCGCCAGCGGCTACGCGGCGCTCGCCGGCGCCGCGTCGCGGGCGGTGGGCCTGCCCGAGAGCGCGCCGGCGCTCAGCGAGCTGGCCCGCTACGGGAGCGGGAGCGCCTGCCGCTCGGTGTACGGCGGGTACGTCGAATGGCAGGCCGGGCACCGGCCGGACGGCGGCGACTGCTACGCCAAGCCGCTGTTCGGGCCGAAGCACTGGCCCGAGCTCGTCGACCTGGTCGCGATCGTCCGGGACGCCCCCGAGAAAGCGGTCCGCTCGCAGGAGTCGATGCAGCGCAGCGTGGAGAGCTCGCCCGAGTATCGCGCGCGGCAGCGCGCGCTCCCGCGGCGGATCGGACTGCTGCGCCGCGCGCTCCGCTTGCGCGAGGCGGGCACCTTCTTCCGGCTCGTGATGGAGGAGTGCGACGAGTTCCGGCACATCTGCGAAACGACCGACCCGCCGCTCGACTACCTCACCTCCACCTCCCGCGAGCTCCTCGGGGCGGTCGAGGAGCTGAACCACGGTCCCGACGGGCCGATCGCCGGCTACACCCACGACGCCGGCGCGCACGTCCACCTCTTCGTCCTCCGCAAGGACCTGCGCCGCCTGCGCGAGGCGGTGCGCCCGATCCGCGGGGTCGCCCGGACCTACGCTACCGGCGCCGGGCCCGGCGGCCGCTACCTCGGGCGCCGGCGCGGCCCACCCGTCGACTAGGGCGGCGCTCGCTCGCCGCGCGCGGCGGGGCGATCTCCGTCGCGAAGAGCTCGAGGGCGAAGCCGTCGGGGTCGAGCCAGGTGGAGGCGACGTACCCCTTCTGGAGCTCCGGCCGCTCCTCGCCGAGGAAGATCGGGTAGACGCCCTCGCGCTCGAGCGCCCGCTCGATCTGCCGCAGGCGCTGAGGGCTCTCGACCTTGAAGGCGAGGTGCTCGGCGAGCACCGCCTCGCGCCCGGAGGGGGGCGTCCGAGAGACCCGGGGCGGGGCGCCGCGTAGGAGCCACAGCGCCATGCTCGGGCTCTGGTAGACGGCGTGCTCGGGAGCGCGCGAGGAACGCCGGAATCCGATCCGGCCGAGGAACCGGTCGTAGAAGGGCACGCTCCGGTCGAGGTCGCTGACCTCCAGCGACAGGTGGCCCAACGTCGCGCTCGGCCGGGCGCGCGCCCCTAGGCTCCAGGCCCCCGTGCGGGGCGGCAGACGGCTAGAGGATGTGCCGATCGTACTCGGAGGGAGGCAGTTCGAGTCCGATGGAGGTGATGAGCGGAGTGATCTCGTTCAGGTAGCGCGCCCGGGCCTCCTCGTTGGTCCAGCGCTTGAGCCCGAGCTGGATCGCCTTGCGGCTGGTCTCGGAGTTCGAGTGCCCGAACATGTCGAGCGCCCGGGGGAACCACTTGCGGACCGCCTCCTGCGCCTCCTCCTTCGAGCCGGTGTACTTGGGGCCGTCGCGGACCATCCGGCGCAGGACGTTGAGCCCGAAGTTCAGGTGGAGCTGCTCCTCGCTGAGCATGAGCGGCATCGCCCGAGCCAGCGGTCCGTACGAGCACTCCTGGAAGGCGCGGAGCTGGTAGACGCCGACGCGGTCGACGAAGCAGGTGAACGCGCCGACGTCGCTCCAGCGGTCGAACTTCATGTTGAAGGCGTCGAGCTTGTGCTCGCCCTCCTTCTTGGTGAGGAGCTCGTCGATGTACTGCTGGCCCTCTTCGCCGAAGTCGCGGAGGATCCGGCAGGCCTGGAGGCCGTGCCGGGCCTCGTCGGCGACGATCCGGGCCTGGATCCAGCGGTCCTCGAGCGTGGGGGCGCTGTCGAGCCAGGGCCGGTGCTGCTGAATCGAGGCGAACTCGGTGTCGGCCTGGACGACCATGAGCCGGATGATCAGCTTGCGCATGTCGGCGGGGATCTCCTCCGCCGTCTCGTACTTCCGGACGCCGGCGCTCTCCCCCCAGAGGATCTCGCGGACCGGCTCGATGGTGCCGCCCTCCTTGAGGATCCGGGAGGTGGGGGCGTTGACCGCCCCGGTCGTCGGGGCCGTCGGCAGGCTCTCGGAACTCATGGACCCGGGGATTCCAAGGCCTAACGTCCCTTAAAGGTAGGCTTGCGTTTCTCGACGAAGGCGCCGATCCCTTCCTTCGCGTCCTCGGTGATGAACAGCCGGTTCTGGAGCTCGCGCTCGAGCGAGAGCGCCCCGTCGATCGGCAGCTCGATGCCCTCCATCACGGCGCGCTTGATGAGGCTCACCGCGCGCGAGGGGCCCTTGGCGAGCGTCTCGGCGTAGGCCGCCACGTCGGCCCGGAAGCTCTCCTTGGGGTAGACGTAGTTCACGAGCCCGATGGCGTGCGCCTCCTCCGGGCCCATGAGCCGGCCCGTGATCATGAGGTCGAGCGCGCGCGAGGCGCCGATGAGGCGCGGCAGCCGCTGGGTGCCGCCGGTGCCGGGCAGGACGCCGAGGGTGACCTCGGGGAGCCCGATCTTGCCGGAGTCCTTGGCCATCATCCGTAGGTCGCAGCTGAGCGCGATCTCGAGCCCGCCGCCGACGCAGTGGCCGTTGATGGCGGCGATGACGAGCTTCGGGGTCTCGGCGAACTTGTTGAGCGTCTCCTGGCAGTGGAGGCAGAACATCGCCTTGAAGTCGGGCTGGCTCGCCTTGAGCATCTCGATGTCGGCGCCGGCGCTGAAGAAGCCGGGAAGGCCGCTCGTCAGGACGAGCACCTTCGCGCTGTCGTCGAAGCGCATCTCCTCGATGGCGGCGTCGAGCTCGACCATCATCGCGAGATCGTAGGTGTTGGCCTTGGGCTTGGTGATCTCGATCCATCCGACGCCGTTCTCGACCTTCGTGCTGACGACCTTGCCGTGCATCGATGCTCTCCACCTGAGGGGAGGGCGCCGAACCGGGCCTCGGGAATAAAGCTGTCGCGCGGGGAATCACGGCGGCGGGACGCGCGAGGCCGGCGGCAGCCGCTCCTGCACGCTCCCGTCGGGGAAGCCGACCAGCACGCGCCGGGTGAGCCCGATGAACAGGCCGGTCTCGACCACGCCGGGGAAGGAGCGGAGCCGGGCATCGAGGGCGGAGGCGTCCGCCACGGGGTCGTCGGGCGTGAGGTCGAGCAGCTCGTTGCCGTTGTCGGTCAACACCGCCGTCCCCTGGGTGTCGCAGCGCAGCGACGGGCCCAACCGCTCGGCGCGGAGCTGGCCGAGCAGCGTCCGCCGGGCGAACGGCACGACCTCGATCGGGATCGGCACGCGCGAGCCCACCCGCGGCACGAGCTTGGAACCGTCGACGAGGATCACGACCTCGCGCGAGAGCCGGGCGAGGAACTTCTCCCGGAAGAGCGCGCCGCCCCCGCCCTTGGTGAGCTCGAGCGCCGGCGTCACCTCGTCGGCGCCATCGAGCATGAGGTCGAACCGGTCCCCCTCCTCGAGCGATCGGACCGGCAAGCCGAGGTCGCGCGCGAGCTTCTCCGAAGCGAGCGAGCTCGCGACCGCGCTCAGGTCCCCGCCGTCGGTGAACCGCTCGGCCAGCGCCCGGATCGCGAGCGTGGCGGTCGAGCCGGTGCCGAGGGCGACGCTCGAGCCGCGCCGCACCCGGGCCGCGCCGGCCAGCGCCGCCGCGCTCTTGGCGCGCGAGACATCGCCGGCCACGTCGCGCCGGGCGAATCCCGGCTCTTAAACTCCGCGCTCGGGGCGCGAACCGCTCCTCCCGGCCCGGACCCCGGGCTGCCGGCCAGGAAGGCACGGGCCCGCCCACCCCAAGGTACATCCCTCGCTCCGGCCTGCGCGGCGAGATGCCTCGCGCGCGCACCGCCCCCATCGTCGTGCTCTCGATCGGGGGCTCGGTGTTCCGCACGGGAGACGGGGACGCGGCCTACCTCCGCAAGCTCACCAGCCTGCTCCACGAGGTCGCCACCAGCAGCCGCCTGCTCGTTACGGTGGGCGGCGGACGGACGGCGCGTGAGTTCATCGAGCTCGGCCGAGAGCTGGGGCTCACTCCCATCGAGCTCGACGAGCTCGGCATCGAGGTCACGCGGATCCACGCCCGGCTCCTGGCGAGCCTCCTCGGCCCGCCGGTCTCCCCGACTCCGGCCACGACCATCGCGGAGGCGGTGCGCGAGGCCGGCCGCGGCGGGATCGTCGTGCTCGGGGGTACCGAGCCCGGCCACACGACCGACGGCGTGGCGGCCCTCCTCGCGGCGCGCCTGCGGGCCGACCGGGTCGTGAACGCGACCAGCGTCAGCGGGCTGTTCGACAAGGACCCGCGGCGCGAGCGCTCGGCGAAGCGGATCGAACGCGCCAGCTGGGAGGAGCTCCGCACCCAGATCGCGAGCGTGGGCCGCGGAGCCCCGGGCCAGCAGTTCGTCTTCGACGCCCTCGGCACCGATCTCCTCGCCCGCTCCAAGATCCCGCTGTGGATAGTCGATGGCCGGGACCTGGACCAGCTCGAGGCGGCGCTGCTCGGCCGGCCCTTCATCGGCACCCGTGTCGAGTGATCCGGCTCCGGGAACCGTTATCCGCCTCCGAGGTCGGGGCCCCGCGCGTGGCGCGCATCGTCCTGCTCGGTCCTCCAGGCGCCGGCAAGGGGACCCAGGCCGGGCCGCTCGCCACGGAGCTCGGGATCCCGCACCTGTCGACCGGCGACATGCTTCGGGCGGCCGTCGCCCGGGGCTCCGAGCTGGGCCGCGAGGCCGACGGCCACATGCGCGCCGGGCGCCTCGTGCCGGACGACCTGGTCCTGAAGATCCTGCTGGAGCGGATCGCCGAGCCGGATGCCGCCGGTGGCTTCCTGCTCGACGGATATCCGCGTAACCTCGCCCAGGCCGAGACGCTGGCGCGCCGCTTCCCCGTCGATGCCGTGCTCTACTTCGAGCTTCCCCCGGCGGTTCTGCTCGAGCGGCTGACCCAGCGCCGCAGCTGCCCGAAGGACGGCCGGGTCTACAACCTGGTCACGATGCCTCCGAAGCACGACAGCGTCTGCGACGACGACGGAGCTCCGCTCGTCCAGCGGAGCGACGACCGGCCCGAGGCGGTCCGGGTCCGGCTGGAGACCTATCACGCCCAGACCGAACCGCTCCTCGCCTTCTACGAGCGGGGAGGGCACCTGCGCCGCGTGAACGCCCTCGGTTCGACGGAAGAGGTCGGCCGGCGCCTGCGCGCCGCGCTCGCCCTCAACAACCCTTAAGCCGCGAACCCAAGTGGAGAGCCGGGGTCCCGGCTTAGCTCAGTGGTAGAGCGGGGGACTGTAGTCGCGACCGCCGGTCACCGGCGGCCCCCGCAGAAATCCTCAGGTCGCCTGTTCGAGTCAGGCAGCCGGGACTTACCCTCTCTTCCCGAAAGGGGTATGCGACGCCCGGGGCCGTGCTGGGCGTGGAGGAGCTCGGCCTCGCGGAGTTCGACGGGGAGAAGCTGCTCCGGCCGGGCCGGTACGCGGTGTGCTTCCACGCCACCTGGTGCGGGTTCTGCCGCAGGTTCCTGCCGCTGTTCCGGGCCCGCGACGGCCAGCTGGGGGGTCGGCTGGCTCTCGCGGACATCTCCGACGAATCGAACCCACTGTGGGAGCGGTTTGACATTGACGTCGTGCCGGCGATCCGCGGTTTCGAGGACGGGCGCCTCCGCTGGCGGATCGATTCACCCCTCGGCGTCGGGCTCTCGGCGAAGGCGATGGCGACCGTCGCCGAGCGGCTCGGACCGGGCCGCTCGGGTCTCTCAGTACAGGAAGGGCAGTAGCCGCTTCGTCCGGCGCCGGTACCCGGCGTACTCCGGCCCGAGCTCCTCGAGCAGGAACCGCTCTTCGACCCGGATGCGATAGCCAAAGACGACGGCGGCCACCCCGAGCATCGTCAGGAGCCCCTCCCACGAGCCGCTCGCGATCCCGGCGCCGATCATCGTGAGCATGGCGCCGGTGTAGCTGGGGTGGCGGACGTAGCGGTACGGGCCGCGCTCCACCACCTGGTGCTCCTCGAGCACCCGGACGCGGGGGCTGAAGAAGCGTCCTAGGACGGCGATCGCCCACTGCCGAATGGCGATGCCGGCCAACATCAGGAGGAGCCCGAGTTCAATGAGCCCGACCGAGAAGGTGTCCCATCCCAACCGGGAGTACACCTGGAGACCGACGACCGCGATCAGGATCCCGAGCAGTATCGCGCCGCCCGAACTCCTGCCGGCGCGGCGGGTCGTACTGCCTCCGCCGCGGCGGAGGACGGGGACCAGTCCCGCCCCGATGACCTCGCTGAGAAACCACGCCAGGAAGGCGAGGCTCACGAGGGTCTCGAGCGGTGGCTCCATGCCGGTCACCCTCTCGAGCGAGGGAGCCCCGGTCGCTTACGGCTTCCGGAGCTGGGAGGTCGTGGTCCCACCGCGATCGGGCGAACGGACCAGCAAGCGCCTCTCCACTGTCGCCGGGCCGTCGAGCCGGCGGAACGGGATCGGCGCCGGTCGATGCGGGCGGAGGCGCCGGCGGAGGGGAAAGGTGCGGTTGCCGGGATTCGAACCCGGGTAGGTAGCTTGGGAAGCTACCGTCCTAACCACTAGACCACAACCGCGCGCCCGAGGGGGAAGGGCCGTCGGTCTTGAGGATTGTGAGAATCGCCGGCCTACAGCAGGAGGCCCACCGACTCCGACGGGATCGCCGGCGCGGCGGCGACGAGGTCGGAGTTGGAGACGAGGCCCTCGGCGCCGCTGGAGTAGTAGCCGGCCGCGCTCAGCGCCTTCTGGGCGCGCTTGGGGCTGTCGACCCCGAGCGCCACCAGGACGCGCGCTCCGTCCCGCTGCACGAGCAGGGTGACGTAGCGGACGTTGATCTTGGCGGCGGCGAGCCGATCGAGCACCCGCAGCAGGCTGCCGGTCCGCTCCTCGAGGTGGACGGGGATCAGCTCCCCGGTCTTCGGCTGGAGTCCCTGCGCGCGGAGGAGCCGGACGGCGCGGGCCGGGTCGCTCACGACGAGCCGCACGGTGCCTTGTTTGGCGGTGGCCTCCACCGAGATCGCGGCGACGTTGATTCGGTGCTCGGCCAGCTTCCGGGCGACGCCGGCGAGGGCCCCGGGCCGGTTGGGCAGCCGGAGCAGGATCTCGATCAGCGGCATCGGGCGGGCTCGACTAAGGGAGGTCCGCCAAAAGCGTAGCGCCGCCGCGAACGCCGGCGTTAGACGGTGAACCGGAGCCGGATGCGGGGGTTCTGGCTCTGCTTCCGGGCGCAGTACCAGACGAGCAGGGAACCGATCATCGAGACATAGGGGATGAGGAAGAGCACGGCCGCGGCCTTGAACGCCCCCTCGTCGAAGAGCGAGCCCAGGCGCCAGACGCCGACCAGGAAGGTGATCCATCCAATGAACGCGATGATGGCGACCAGAAGGAACACTCCCGCCGCCGCGAGCACGCCCGCCAACTGGCTACCACAGGACGACTCGATATTCCCCGTGGCCGGGAGGCCGTTGGAGCAGTTGGCGAGGGCGATGAGCGACTCGAACAGGTAGGCGACGCCGAGGAACAGGAAGGGCAGGCCTATGATGGCGAGCCAGATCAACCGCGCCGGGGTCTCGAACCCCGGGTCGGTCTGCCGGAGCGCCCGGAACGCGGAGAGATAGTAGCAGAGGGTCACTAGCTCCAGCACAGCCGCGGCGGCGCCGATCACCAGGACCTCCTCGACGACCCCGGTGTTGATCGTGAAGCGGAGCGTGCCCGAGCTGGTCGAGGTCGTCGCGGGGGTGAGGGCGTTCGTGGTGGCGAAGTAGGCCGCCGAGATCGCGCCCGCTATGCCGCCGAGCAGGCCTAGGAGCCCGGCGATCTGCAGCGAAGAGAGCGCCGAACTCACCGAACGGGCCGCCGAGTCGGGTTGCCCTACCGAAGGGGGGCGGATTGGGTACGACGGGGGCTGCACCGGATACGAGGGAAGCGGAGCGGCGCCGGAGGCCACGGACGGTCATCGCGTCCTCCTACCTAAGGTCGCGGCCCCGCCGCACCCGACCGCGGACCGACGGGGGGGACCGGGAGCTGGAGCGATCGTGGCGGCGAAGGACCGCGGTTAGGTCGGTCTGGCCCGGCGCACGGGCCGAGCCGCAAGCTTGTGCGACTCGGTCCAAACGAGCAGCGAGCCGATCGCGACGGCGAACGGCAGGAAGGCCAGGAACAGGAGGATCGCCGCGAGCTGGAAGCTCGAGCCGTCGAAGTGGGCCTCGAGCCTCCAAACCCCCCACAGCACGCCCCACAGCCCGAAGAGCGTAGGGGCCGCCGACGTGAAGGCGAACAGTCCCCAGGCCTGGAGGTTGGTCGTCTGGCTCGAGCACGAGACGGCGAGGGTCGAACCCGCGGGGAGGCTGTTGGCGCAGTTCGCGAAGGCTACGAGGCTCACCTCCAGCATGGCGAACGAGAGCAGGAAGATGGGAATCGAGAACAGTCCGACTGAGATGCGCAAGGCCGGGCCCTCGAAGTCGAGGTCGTCGTTACGGAGGGTTCGGAAGGCGAGCAGGTACCATCCCATCCCCGCCATCTGCAGCGTCCCTCCGAGGAGTATCAGTAAGAGTCCTAGGTCCAGGAATCCGGCAGAGGCGAGAAACGGGGGGGAAGGAGAGGCGCCCGAGGTCGCCGTCTCCAGAGTCGCGCCCAGCTCGAGGAGAGCATAGACGCCCACCAACCCTCCGATGACTCCCGCCGCCGTCCCCGTCGCCCCCGCGCGCTGCAGAAAGACCAGCGCGAGAAGGTCGGTCCGGGCTTCCTCGCGGCTAGGCTCGGGCGCAGCGGGGGGACTGAAATCGATGGAGCGAGGGTACGGGCCGGAGCCCATCGGGCCCGGAGACGCCTTCCCTACCTAAGCCGGCCGGCTCCTGTCGAGGGGCCGGCCCCGGCAGCGTCGACCACTGTCGACGCCCACTTCTCCGCAGATATTTATACCGGAACTCGGCTAAATTCCGCTGCTCTAGGTGGTTCGCGTCTAGGGCGAGCTTTCGGATGGGGGGTATCAGGCGCCCGGACGGTGGGCGGTTCTATCGACGCCGGCGGCGCCTGGCGGAGTCCCGGCGGGGCGTCGTCTCCGTCGTGGGCGCGCTCCTGGCCTTGCTGGTCTTCTTCGCCCTGTTCGGGATCTTCGTCACGCAGTACGTCCCGCTCTGGATGACCGACAACGAGGCCGCCTACACCTCCCAGGTGCAGGCCGCCTTCGCCCAGCTCAAGCAGAACGTCGACCTCCAGGCGACCCTCGGCGGCCCCCAGACGCTCTCGGTCCCCATTCCGATGGCGTCGCAGGGCATCCCGCTCTTCGCCGCGGCCACCACGTCGACCCTGAACTACATCCCGCACACGCAGGGCGTGTACACCAGCGTGACGATGCAGTACGGTCCAGGCGGCCAGCGCGGCTTCGTCTACAACCAGAGCTTGGGCACCCTCGCGGTGACCATCCCGAACCGGTACTTCCCGCCCCAGCTGTTCGTCTACGAGGACGACGCGGTCATCCAGTCCCAGGGCCCGACCAGCCAGGTCCTCACCTACCCGCCGCTCGTGGCGATCAACACCTCCGGCATCTACCAGAGCGTTACGATGACCGTCGTCCAGCTCTACGGCAACGCGACCCAGGTCGTGTCGACCGGCACCGACGAAGTGTACACCCACTTCGGCACGATCACCGATTACCCCAGCAACGGGAGCCTCGCCGCCCCCGGCACCCCGTTCTTCGTGAACATCGTCTTCGGCACCGCGCAGCCCTGCGCGTGGGCGACCTACCTCAACACCACGCTCAGCCAGAGCGGCCTGCCGGCCGGCGCCTGGACGTTGAGCCCCAGCACCTGCGTCAACAGCCTCGGCAACTCGGTGCCCGTGAAGCTCGGGTTCACCGAGCTCACCGCCTTCAACCTGATCGTCGCGACGAGCACGATCGTGACCGGCGTCGGGGAGGCCTGATGAGCTCCACCTTCCGCGTCCGGATCCCGCACAAGCTCGACGGGGACACGCCGGCCCCCCGGCCGGCGATGCCCAAGAGCGCCCCGAC
>DASYZY010000027.1:0-9645 GCA_035945735.1 Thermoplasmata archaeon | reverse complement strand
CGCGATGGTGCTAGACCGACCGCACGAGCTCATCGCGCTACACGGCTCCATCGCCGAGATGGACGGAGCGCCGCACGTCCACCTCCACGCGGGGCTCGCCGGGCCGGACCATCGGCTGGTGGGGGGCCACCTCCTCGAAGGGACCATCGGCGTCGTCGGGGAGCTCCTCCTCGAGTCGTTCGACGAGGTGAGCTTCGGCCGGAAGCTCGACCCGGCCCACAACATGAAGCTCCTCGACCTCGGGCCCGGCTCGTCGCGCTAGCTCCGGCCGGTCCCACCGCCGCGACGTCCATGAGCGAGCCCGCCCGGCCGTGGCCGGAGATGGCCCCGGCCCTCCGGGCCGCCCTGGCGTCGCGGGGGCTCGACGCGCCGACCGAGATCCAACGGCTCGGCTTCCCGATCCTGAGCCGCTCGAGCGCCGACGTCCTCCTCATCGCCCCCACCGGCACCGGTAAGACCGAGGCGGCGCTCGTCCCCCTGCTCGACGCCCGGCTCCGCGATCCGGGCCCGCCCATCTCGATCCTGTACGTGACGCCTCTGCGGGCGCTCAACCGGGACCTCGAGCAGCGGCTCGTCGGCCTGAGCCGCGACGTCGGCCTCCGGGCGGGCGTCCGCCACGGCGACACGCCGGCCAGCGAACGAACCCGGCAGGTGCGCCAGCCCCCCGACCTGCTCCTCACGACGCCCGAGACGCTCACCCTGCTGCTCTCGGGCTCGCGCGTGCGCTTGGGGCTGCGCGATCTCCGCTGCGTCCTGGTCGACGAGGTGCACGAGCTGTTCCCCTCCGATCGGGGGGCGCAGCTCTCGGTCGCCTTGGAACGTCTCGACGCCTTCGTCGGTCGGCCGGTGCGGCGTGTGGGACTTTCCGCGACGGTCTCGAACCCGGAGGAGGTCGCGCGCTTCCTGTCCCCCGCCCCTCGCCGGGTCGTGCACAAGCGCGCAACCGAGCCGCGCCGGATGACCCTCGAGGTCCGGACCGGGGCCGCCGACCTGGACCGGCTCCCCGAACCGCTCCGGGGCGAGCTGCGCGCGGACGCCCCGTACCTGCGGGCCCTGCTCGCCGTCGAGGAGGAGGTCCGGTCGCACGCCAGCACTCTCGTGTTCGTGAACACGCGCCCCACGGCCGAAGGGCTCGGGGCGCGGCTGCGCCGTCTCGACCCACCGATCGCGCTCGCCGTGCACCACGGCTCGCTCTCGCGGGCCAACCGCGAGGAGGCCGAGCAATCGTTCCGGGACGGCCAGCTCCGGGCGCTCGTCGCCACGAGCTCGCTCGAGCTCGGGATCGATGTCGGCTCGGTCGACCGCGTCGTCCAGTTCGGCTCCCCGCACCAGGCGAGCCGGCTGCTGCAGCGCATCGGCCGGAGCGGCCACCGACTGGACCGGACCGTCTCGGGCGTGCTGTTGGCGCTGGACGACGACGATCTCGAGGAGGCGGCCGTGATCGCCCGACGGGCGCTCGCCGGCGAGGTCGAGCCGACCCGCTGGCGGACGCGCAACCGGCTCGCCCTCGCCCAGCAGGTGGTCGCCGCCCTCTGGGCCGACAAGGAGGCCGATGTGGCCGCGCTCTTCGCGCAGCTGCGCCACGCGGCCTGCGCCGCCGACCTCAACGAGCGCGAGTGGGAGGAGCTGCTCGCCTACCTCGAGAGCCTGCGCAGCCTGGCCCGTCGCGGCCCCACCCTGCAGCGCGGCCGGGGCACGCTCGAGCGGTTCTACTCGACGCTCTCGCTGATCCCCGAGCAGAAGACGTACCGGCTGCGCGACCTCGGCAGCCGGACGCTGATCGGCACCCTCGACGAGCGGTTCGTGGTCAGCCAGCTGCTCGCCGAGCCGCAGCTGCTGTTCCTCCTGCACGGCCAGACCTGGCGGGTGGTCGAGTTCCGGGACGACGAGCTCCTCGTCGAGAGCGTGGCCCAGATCGGCGAGGAGCCGCGCTGGGTGGGCGAGGACCTCCCCGTGCCGTACGAGGCGGCGCAGGAGATCGGAGCGATGCGCCGGACCGGAGCGCTCGAGCCGTACCCGCTCCTTCCTCCGGCGCGGGAGGCGCTCGCTCGCCGCCTGGCGGCCGCGCAGGCCGAAGCGGGCGCGACCGACCGGCGCATCACCCTCACGCCGTCGGGCCGGGTCCTCGCCATCGGCGCCTGCTTCGGCAACCGGACCAACACCACCCTCGCGCTCGCGCTGTCCGGCCTCCTGGCGAGCCGGCTCGGTGGGCGGGTGGAGGTGCTCGCCATCGAGCCGACGTGGATCGTGCTCGGACTGCCGGTGGCCCTGGAGACGGCGAAGCTCGAGCTCCAGCTGCACATCCCCCCCGAGGACCTCGACGGGCTCGTCGAGCGGCTGCTGCCGGCCAGCCCCGAGTACCGGTACGTGTTCCTGAACGTCGCCCGGAAGTTCGGCGTCCTGCCGGTGGGTTCCGACCCTCGGGCGCTGCGCGACCTCGAGCCGCTCATCGAGGCCTCGCGGACCACCCCGCTCGGACAGGAGGCGCTCGAGAAGACGCTGCACGAACGCTGCGACCTACCCCACGCCCGCGAGGTGCTCGAGCGCATCCGGGACGGGTCGATCGAGATCCGGGCCGCCCCGACCGGTGCCCTGAGCGAGCTCGTCCTGTCCCGGCTGCGCTGGCGCGAGATACCGGACACCCCGCCTCCGACGCTGCTCGCCGCGATCCGGGAGCGGCTGCGCGCCGAACCGCTGAGCCTGGTCTGCCTGCGCTGCGGCTTCACCCGATCGACGACGGCCGGCACCTTCACCGCCGCGGGCTCGGCCTGCAAGGTCTGCCACGGCGCGCTCTCCGGCGTGCTGTCGCCGCGGCGGAGCGACGAGATCGACCGGATCCGATCGTACGCGCGCAAGAAGTGGACCGCCTCGCAGCGCTCGCCGGCCGGGCGGGTCCGCACGCCGCCTCGGATCGAACCGTTGCTCCGCAGCGCCTACACCAGCGCCGAGCTCCTGGCGCACTACGGGGATCGCGCGCTGCTGTGCCTCGCCGCCCGGGGCGTCGGGCCCGAGACCGCCAAGCGGCTCCTGGAGCGACCCTACCGGTCGGAGAACGAGATGCTGACCGCGCTCACGAAGGCCGAGCGGCAGTACGCGCGCACCCGCGCCTTCTGGGAGTGAGCGTACTCGCTGCGGCCGGCGCCAAGGCCGGTCGGGCGCGTGGACCCTCCGGCGGCGGACCGGTCAGAATCTGCTGGAGGTCGACCGGGGGAAGGCGCCGCAGGCCGGGCAGGTCGCGCTGCCGGCGTCCCAGGCCCGGCCGCAGTTCCAGCACGTGGCCGGCGCCGGCGGCGTCGCCGCCAGCACGGTCGGCAGATACCCCAGCTCGGCCTCCTCCTCGGTGGTCTCGAACACGATGGCGAAGATCCCGCCCAGCACACCGAGGAGGATCCCGATGAGGAAGCCTCCGCCGCCGAAGAGGCTGATCACCGAGAACACGATGATCAGGATCCCCAGCACGAGATGGGATTCGGGTATGATCCACAGTACCCCGGCGAGGATCATGAGGAGGAAGCCGATCCCGAAGCCGAGCGCTCCGATGCCCGATAGCAGGCTGCTCGCGGTCGCGTACCCCAGCGAGTTCGCGATGCTCCCGGCGATGAGGAGCAGCACCCCGTTCACCAGGACCAGCACGCCCGCGACGAGCGTGAGGACGAAGGAGAGGACAGGGCGAGGCTCGCTCAAGGGGATCCGCTCGCGGGCGTCGATGGCCGCCGATTATAGGAACGTATCCTCGCTCGAGCCCCTCTGGAACTGACGGATCCCGCGCGCCGTCCGGCGCGTCGGCCGGGGCGCGTCAACCTTCGGGGGGAGGAGCGCGCGGGCCGGCCGAGCCCGGCGAGGCCCCCGCGATCGCGCGAGCGGAGTCCATCACTTCCGACCGGGAGGCGGTCGTGCGGAACGCGCTGGCCGTGAGGTGGCTGCGCGCGGCGAGGAATCCCCGGGACCGAAGCTCTCCCAGCAGGGCCTCGAGCCGAGGCGGGGACGGTAGGCCGGCGGCCTCGGCAACGCGGTTGGGCTCGTACGCGAACGGGACCGGGACCGCCGCTTCCCCCCGCCACCGCTCGATCAGCCGGGCCGCTCCGGCGGGATCGTGGGCGGAGGGAGGGACGGCGAGCCGGTGGACGAGCGCCGGGTCGAACAGCGGCCCGAGCCACATCGGACCGAAGGGGGGAGTTCCCCCCAACGGGGGGCCGTCGTCGGCGGCGGCGGGTAGAGTCCCGATGGGCAGCTCCGGCGGCGCCTGCGCGGGTCGGAGCTCGGCGTACACCCGTAGGTGATGGCCGAGGACGTACGCCAGGCGCACCGTCATCGTGAGCCCGCATGCGCCCGCGAGCCGAGCGAGCGCCGCGAGCAGGATCCGCAGGCCCCCCTCGGGTCCGAGCCACCCGCGGACTGGGCGGGCGGCATACTTCCGGACGCACGCGTCGGGCTGCGCGCCGGCGAGGACCATCAGATCGGTGGCGGTGACCGCGAGCAGCCCTCCGGCGGAGAGCGCCGCGAGCGCCGGTGGGACGAACGGCAGCGGCGAGCCGTACGGGTCGAGGTCGACGAAGTCGTAGGGGGCCCGCGGACCACCCTGGTGGGCGTCGCGGAGGTACGCGCGAGCCTCCCGGCCGGCCCAGCGGGCGGTGTTGTTCTCCAGGACCGCATACGCCGGCGGATGAGCCTCGGTGAAGTCGAGCGAGGCCAGCGAGCGAGTTTCGTTGAGGAGCCGGAGACCACGGACGCCGGTCGCCGCGAGCAGCTCCCAGGCGCGCACGGGCGGATGCCCTTGCTCGCGCCAGGCGGTGAGCACGGCCACGCCGATGTCGCGATCGAGCGCCATCGCCGGGTTGTAGAAGATCGGGGCGCGCGGGGCAGGCCCGCGCCGCGCGGGAGCGTCCGGGAGCAGGAGCTCGGTGGCGCCTTCGCGGCGCAGCCGCAGGCCGGCTAGTGGGTCCGGCCCGTGATCAGCTTGACGATCTTGAAGGCGAGCAGGTTCTTGTTCACCGGCGTCACCTCGAGAAGACGTAGCTCGTCCCTCCGACGGATGTCCTGGAGCAACGGGTTCCGGGATTTCTTGTGGAGGGTCATCACGATCGACTTGTCGGCGTCGAGCGTGTCGACGACCGAGTGGGTGAACGGCTCGCTCTCGACCTCCATCTTGCCGACCTCGTCGATGACGATGACGTCGGCCTGCTCGCGCGCTTCGGCGAGCGAGCGCACCCCGAGCCCCTCGAGCGCGCCCAAGTTCACGCCGTAGCGGCCGGAGCGGACGCGCGACTTGAGCTGCTCGTGGGCGAAGACCTCGTGCTCCTTGGTGAGCCAGTTGGTGATCTGGAAGCCGGCCCGGCGGTGGTGGTCCTCGATCGGCTCGGTCACCATCCCGCCGACCTTGATCCCCTCCTCCTCCAGGAGCTGGATGATCCGGAGCAGCGTCTGGGTCTTCCCCGAGCCCGGCAGGCCGGTGATGCCGATCTTAACTGCTGCGGCCAAACGGCGGGGCACGAACTGAAACTCCCGAGAACGCCCGAAAGGGGCCGTGGGAATAATAGGGTTCGGGGCTCGCCGTTCGATAGTGCTAGGCCGGCGCACGTACGGCTCGGGATCGCCCGCGAGTTCGACCTACCCGCCGCGCGAGGACAGCTTCCTGATCCTGCCGTTCGCCGAGGCGGCGACGTTCGATGAGCGGGTCCTCGACGTAGGAACCGGTTCGGGACTCCTCGCGGTGCGGGCCGCCGTGCGCGGCGCCACGGTCGTCGCGGTGGACATCGACCCCAGCGCGCTCGCGAGCGCTCGAGCGCTGGCCCGGGCTCAGGGAGTGCCGCTCCACCTCGTGCGCGGCGACCTCGGCCGCGGGCTCCGACGGTTCCATCGCATCCTCGCCAACCCACCGTACCTGCCGTCGCACCATGATGCGTCGGAACGGTCCGCGCCGCCGGAGCGAGCGCTGGACGGGGGCCCGGACGGGCTGCGCCTGACGTTGAGGATGCTCGATGAGCTCCCCGAGCACCTGGAGCCGGGAGGACGTCTCTTCCTCCTGACCTCCTCGCTCCAGGAGGCGCGACGGCTGGCCGACGGTCTCGAGCGGTGGCGCCGTCGGGTCGGGCCGATCCGCATCGTGGCCACGCGAGATCTCGAGGGGGAGCGCTTGAACGTCTGGGAGCTCGTTCGGGACGCTACCAGATCGGGCCGGGGGGCGGCTGGGGCGAGCGGCGCCGGCGGAAGTGGAAGGCGTAGCTCCGGGGCACCCCGTCCTCCTTCCATTCGCTCCCGGTCTCGACGCGGTGGACCTCGAAGCCCGGCTCGAACAGGTCGACCACCTCGGCGACCGAGAGCCGGTACGGCGGACCGACGTCCCCCCGCCGCTCCTCGCGCGCGAAGGCGGTGAGCAGGTAGTCGCCGCCGGGACGAAGGACCCGGGCGAGCCCGCGGGCGTAGCGGCGACGCTGCGCCGGCGATAGCGTGTGGAGCAGGCCGATGTCCGTCGCCAGGTCGAAGCTCCGTGCGGCAAAGGGAGGGTCGAGCGCGGACGCGACCTGAAAGCGCGGGTTGCGCCGCCCCCGGGGGCGCCGTCGGTTCGCGATGGCGATCGCCGAGGCCGAGGCGTCGAGGCCGGTCGCCTGGAAGCCGCGCTGGGCGAGCCAGAGCGCCAACGTGCCCGCGCCGCAGCCGAGGTCGAGCGAGCGCCCCCGATGGACCCAGCCTTGGCGGACGGCGCGGGCCACCCACGGCGTAGGGCGCGCGGAGAACCAGGGCAGCGACCGGTAATCCTTCTCTCGGTACGTCTTCTCGAACTCCGCAACCAGCGAGCGTTCCACGGCCGGCCGATGTCCCGCGAGATAAAGCGCCGGTGCGCCGGACCCCTCCGGGCGGCCGTCAGCCCGTTCGCGGGGCGTCGCTCAGGTGGCGGACGAGGGCGTCGAAGAACCAACGGCCCGCTCCGGGGCCATCGGTCGGACCGCCCCGGGTCCACCCCGGCTCCTGCCGCCGGAAAAACCCCCGCTCGGGATGGGGCATAAAACCGACGACGTTGCCCTCGGGATTGGTGAGACCGGCGATGTTGGCCGGCGAGCCATTGGGGTTCCACGGGTACCCGGCGATCGCCCCGTCGGGGTCGACCCAGCGGAACGGGATCTGACCGGCCGCCTCGAGCTCGGCGATCCGACCGGGGCCCTCGCCGGCGAGCACCAACCTCCCCTCCCCGTGCGCCGACGGCGCGTAGACGCGGCGGCCCGGGGGCGTGCCCCGCAGGGGCGCGAAGTTGCCGCCCTCCCATCGCATGTAGGTGGGGCGGCACTCGAAGTGGCCGCTCTCGTTCTGGAGCAGCGCCGCCTCGGGCGGGCCCAGCCGGAGGCCGGGACGGCCCGGCAGCAGCCCCAGCTCGATGAGCACCTGGAACCCGTTGCACACGCCGCCGAGGTAGCCGCCGCCCTGGAGGTAGCTCTCGAGCTCCGGCCCGATCGCCGCCCGGATGCGGGAGGCCATGATGGCGCCGGCCCGCACGTAGTCGCCGCCGCTCCAGCCGCCGGGCAGGAACAGCGCCCGGTACTGCGACAGCCGCCGCCGCTCGGCCGGCGTCACGTCCCGCCCCTCGAACTGCTTGAGCGAGACGACCTCCGGTCGGGCGCCGGAGCCGGCGAGGGCGACGGCGAGCTCGCGGTGGCAGTTGGTCCCCTCGATGCTGAGGATCGCGACGGGGACGGCCGCTCGAGCGCCCACGGCGCACCCAGTGGGCGCGGCCCGATTAAAGGTGCGGAGCCACGAGCGCCGGATCGGTCCGGGCCAGCATGGGCAGCTCGCCCTCGGAGCCGCCCGGCACGGGCGTCTCGGGACCGACGAAGAAGGGCCGGCGCCGGCGGATCGCCTCGGCGAACGCAGGCACGAGCGCCTCCGCGTCGACGCCCGCTTCGAGCGCGGGCCGCAGGTCGACGAGCCCGGCGTTCGTCATGAGGCAGCCCTTGAGACGGCCATCGGAGGTGAGGCGGAGGCGGTGGCAAGCCATGCAGAAGGCCGGGTTCTCGACCGGTTGGACCACCTCGACGACGGCCGGCGCGCCCTCGAACTCGAGCGTGTAGCGGGGCCGGTTGTGCAGCCGGTTATGCTCGACCGTGAAGGCCCGCGCCGCGGCCGGTCCGGTGAGCCGGCCCAGCTCCGAGTGGAGCTCGCGGTACACGGCGGGATCGACCCGGCCGCTGACGTTCTCGAACTCGATGACCTGCACCCATGCGCCGACGGACTGCGCGAACCGGATCACGGACGAGAGAGGGGACTCCCGTTCGCCGTCCGGAACGAGGGCGACGACGTTGAGCTTGAGCGGCGTGAGCCCGGCGCCGATCGCGGCGCGGATCCCGGCGACGGTCCGGTCGCGGCCGTCCACGCCGGTCAGCCGGCGGTACTCCTCCGGGTCGAGGCTGGGGAGGCTCACGTTCACCCGGTCGAGGCCGGCCGCCTTGAGCGGGCGTGCGAGCTCGTCGAGCCGCAGGCCATTGGTCGTCATCGAGAGCTCCTCGACCCACGGCCGGATCCGGCCCACGATCTCGACGAGATCGGTCCGCAGCGTCGGCTCCCCGCCCGTGAGCTTCACCCGGCGGATCCCCGCGAGCGCCGCGGCGCGGACCACCGTCTCGATCTGCGCGGGCGACAGCTCCTCCCGCGCGACGGGCTGGCCCTCCATGTGGCAGAAGACGCAGCGCAGGTTGCAGCGCTGCGTCAGCGAGATGCGGAGGTCGCTGGCCTCGCGACCGTAGCGGTCCTGCACGGCCCGGTTAGCGTCGGCGCCCCCGATATCCTTGTGGGCCATCGGGTGGCGGGGCCGGTGGCTGGCCGACCGGGTATGGGAGCATCTCGACCACGACCCGCTCGCCCCGACGGAGGTCGCCCTGCGCGGCGGAGCGGAGGAGGAAGCCGTTGGCGCGGGAGAGGCTCGTGATGGCCGAGGAGTCCTTGAAGGTCGGGCGCGCCAGGCCCGCGTCGACCTCGAGCGGCACGACCGTGGTGAACTTGCCCCCGGCCACGGGGTACGATTCGGCCATCCGCGCTTCGACCCGAGTCCACCCGGTGCCGGGTAATCGGGCGAGGCGCCGGAGCAGCGGCATGACCAGCCAGTAGGCGTTCGAGAGACACGAAGTGGGGTGGCCCGGGAGACCGAGCAGCAGCTTCCCGTCCACCGTTGCGGCGAGCGTGGGCTTACCCGGGCGTACCGCGACCCCGTGGAACAGGAGCTTCCCCACCTTCGGGAAGACCCGGGGCAGGTAGTCGTGCTCGCCGACCGAGCTGCCCCCGGTCACGAGCACGAGGTCGGCGCCCCGAAGCGCGCGACGCACTCCGGCGGCGATCGCCGCCGGAGTGTCGGGTAGCGGTCGTTGCCAGGTTACCTCGGCGCCCGAGGCAGCGCAGACGCTCGCCAGGGCCACGTGGTTGGCTTCGTAAATCTCTCCCGGCCCGAGCCGCTGGCCGGGAAGTCGGAGCTCGTTCCCGTTCGGCACGATCGCCACACGGGGTCGGGCATACACGTCGACCTGGGTAGCGCCCGTCGCTGCGAGCGCTCCGAGCGCCGCCGGGCCGAGCGCCTCGCCGGCGCCCACGAGCCGGTCGCCGCGGTGGAAATCCTCGCCGACGTCGGCGACCCGCTCGCCCGGTCGCAGGCGGCTCTCGAGAAGG
>DASYZY010000026.1:0-4771 GCA_035945735.1 Thermoplasmata archaeon | reverse complement strand
GCCCCAGACGATCGGGCCGACCAGCTGCGCGGTGGCCGTCACCTACCCGAACGCGTGGGAACCGGCCCTGACCTCGCTCGCGAACGGGACCCTCGTCCTGGTCTACGTCCTCTACAACACCACCAGCATGGTGCCGTTCCTGAACGCGTACGCGCCGCCCCTGTCCGAGCTCATGCTGACCGAGAGCTACAACGGCGGGTCCACCTGGACCACGCCGCTGGTGCTGAACAGCTCGGTCGACCCGAGCCTGGTCGGGATCTCGTTCCCCCAGCTCCAGCCGAGCGTGGCCGCCTACGGCAACTCGGTTTACGTGAGCTGGATGACGATGGCGCTCCCGCACAACCCGCCCAGCCCCGGCGCGCCGAGCTCGGTCTCCATGCTGATCTCCACCGATGGTGGGCTCGGCTGGAGCCCCGTGATCTCGATCGCGAGCTCGCCGTACTCGAACTACGGGAACCCCAACGTCCTGGTGAACTCCACGGGCACGGTCTACCTCGCCTACGCCGGCAGCCTGCCGTACTCGGGCTTCGTCTACGTCGCCTCGAGCACCGACAACTTCACGAGCTGGACGTCGCACTTCGTCGGCATCTCCAGCGGGGAGACGCTCTACGGCCCCTTCTCGCTCGTCGCGCCGAAGCTCGCCTGGAACGCGATGGCGAGCGAGCTGTACGTCGCGTGGACCGGTAACGACTACTTCACCTGCGGCTCGTACCCGGCCTACTGCGGCTCGCTCTCGGTCCCGGAGGTGTGGAACACCACCGACGCCGGGCTACTGTGGAACCACGAGTTCGCGGCGAAGACCTCGTTCTTCACGCCCGCCCAGCTCAGCTACTTCACCTCGACCGGCGCCCCCTACGCCTACACGCCGTACCAGGTGGCCGGGGTCTTCGACCTGGCCATCGGGGTCACGCCGACCAACACGCTCGAGCTCTCGGGGCTGTTCGACAACGCCAGCCTCTGCTTCAACGACGACTGCAGCTACGTCCAGCAGGAGGTCGTCTCGAGCCCGAACGGCGTGAACTGGACCGGTCCGTTCGTCCTCAACGGGACGCTGCAGACCTGGAACGCGACCGCCGGCTGGCCCGGCGAGAGCGGTACCGTGCTGGCGAGCGGCAGCCACCTGTGGTTCGCCTACACGCAGTTGACCTGCCCCAGCGCGCCGACCGGGCAGTGCAACCCGTACTACCCGTACAGCTCGCCGCTCACCCAAAGCCAGGTTATCGTCTCCTCGCCCTTCGCGGGCACCGGATACTCGGCGACCTTCACGGCGAACGGGATCAACGCCACCACGCTGTGGGAGATCGATTTGGACGGCAACATCCGGATCGGCGTCGGAACCAGTTCGCTCGTCGTCAGCGGCATCCCCGGTGGCGCCTGGGTCGCCTGGACGATCCCCGGAGCGAACAACACCTCGAGCTTCCGGTTCTACGTCACCCACCAGTCGACGTACCCGGCCGTCGAGGTCAGTGCGAGCTTCACCGACACGGTGAACTTCACCAAGTACGTGCCGTTCGAGGTCAAGATCTCGCCGCCCGCCTACGGCAACCCCAACCTGCAGCCGCCGGCGACATTGACCACCGGTCAGTGCGTGTTCTACTTCTACAACGGCGGGACGTTCGTCGACTCCGAGTTCAGCTGCATCAACATGGCGATCACGCCGTGGGTCGTGGGCGTGATCAACTGGGTGCCGATCGGGCAGAACCTGAGCGTGAACATCAGCTTCCAGAACATCATCTACCGCTGGTGCTACCAGTTCATCCCGACGGCGACGCAGGACCTGTTCTGTGAAGTGGGGCTCACGAACCTCACCTTCCTGTCCTGGACGGGGACCGGGCTCGGCTCGGTGACGACGAACCGAATGAACATCACCCTCGCCCCGCTGGGTCCCGTCGTCGAGACGGCGAACGTGGTGGCGACGAGCTCCTGCGGCGGCTACTACGACAGCTACCAGAAGCACGTCTACGAGGTCCCGAGCTGCGGCAACATCTCCACCTCGCTGCAGTTCACCGAGCACGGGCTCCCGACCGGCACCGACTGGGGCGTCTCGCTCGCCAGTCCGAGCGGCGCGACCCTATCCGGACAGGCCACGGGTCCGACGATCACCTTCCAGACGCTCGCGGTCGCGACCTACTACGCGATCTCGCCCTGGACGATCCCGACGTCGAACCCGAACCTGTTCTGGGTCGGGACCGCCTCGGTCGGCGCCGGCATCGTCCCGCCGACCGGCGTGCCGATCCGGGTGAACTTCACCGAGGAGTCGTTGAGCGGCCTGTCCTTCGGGCTGCTCGTGCAGGAGCAGGGGCTGCCCACGGGCACCAACTGGGCCTACACCGTCGGCAACGGGGCGACCAACACCTCGTACGGCGCGTACGGGACCTCGAGCTCGCTGACGCTGCCGGCCGCGGTCGACTACACCGTGACCGCCGGCATGGTCAGCGGAGAGGCCGGCGCCGGCTACGAGGTCACGGGCGTGACCTACTTCGTGGACACCATCAACGGCTCGGCGGTCATCAACACGAGCCTGACCGCCGCGTTCAACCTGACCGGGATCACGAACGTCACGTTCTGGTACTCGCTGGCGTACTACGTCACGCTCATCGCGGGCGCCAACGGGACCGTGAGCCCCGGCTCGCAGTGGGTGCTGAACGCGACCGGGCTCCTGATCCACGCCAGCCCGAGCGCCGGCTACATCTTCGTCGGCTGGTCCGGCAGCGGCCCCGGCGCCACGGGCTCCGCGCAGCGGCACACGGCGCTCACCCTGATCCATCCGACGGGACCGGTGACCGAGATCGCGACCTTCGCGCCTCGGCCGCCTCCGGAGTGGACCCTCACGGTCAGCGAGAACGGTTTGCCGCTCGCGCAACCGTACACCGTCGAGCTCGGTGCGAACGCCTACACCGGCAACGGCACGTTCGTGGTCAAGAACCTGAGCTCGAGCTCGGTGGCGGTCAGCTTCCCCGACATCTACCAGATGGGCAGCCCCGGGCTCCGCTACACCGGCGGTAACCCGACGAGCTCGCTCAACCTGACCGGCACGCAGCTCCAGATCAACGCCAACGGGACCCTGACGGTCTCGTACGCGACGGAGTTCCTGCTCACGGTCTCGGGCACGGCCGGCGGTACGGTGTCGTTCACTTACCAGGGCGTCACGAGCCCCGGCGGCGCGAGCTGGATCAACTCGGGCGCGCTGGTCAACCTGAGCGCGAGCCCGAGCGCGGGCCACCGGTTCAACGGCTGGAACGGGACCGGCGTCGGCTCCAAGACGGTCGCCACGAGCAGCGTCAAGGTGGTCGTGGGTGGGGTCGTCACCGAGACGGCGCTGTTCACCGTGATCCCGCCGCCGCCCCCGGCGACCTACACGCTCACCGTGAACGAGCAGGGGCTGCCGACGGCGACCGGCTGGAGCGCCGGGCTCGGCTCGCTTGGCGGATCCGGCTCGAACGGGATCGTCTTCAGCCAGCTGAACGGCAGCTACACGCTGTCGGTGCCGGTGGTCTACGGCACGGCCGGTATCCGGTACGTGCCCAACGGGTCGACGAGCTACACCGCTCCGCTGATGGTGACGCACAACGGCACCTGGAACGTGAGCTTCACCGAGCAGGTGTTGCTGACGGTCCAGGTCTCCGGCGGCGGCAACATCACGCAGGGCAGCACCGGCTGGGTGCCCGACCACCAGGCTGTCAGCCTGGCGGCAGCCGCCGGCGCGGGCTGGCTCTTCGCGGGCTGGAGCGGTACCGGTGGCGGCTGGACGAACCAGAACACCACGAGCGTGAGCTTCACGCCGAGCGGACCGGTCACGGTGACGGCGACCTTCACGCCGATGAACCCGCCGCCCAAGTCAACGGGAAGTTCGACGAGCGGCATGCCGCTCGCTCTCGGGCTCCTCGTCGGGCTCCTGATCGCGGGTCTGCTCGTCGGTGCGCTATTGGCGCGGCGCCGCCGCCGCTCGCCCCCGCCGCCGGAACCGATGGAGAGCTGGCAGGAGGCGCCGACCGACTCCGAGAACGCGCCGGTGGATGCGGGAGCCCCGCCTCCGGGAACCACCTGAGCCGACCGGCCTCTTCCGAGCTCAACCCCTTCCCTCCCCGAGCGGTCGCTCGGGGCTCGATTATTCAGTTCGGCGGGTGCGACCGCGGTCGACCCGGGCGCTATCCGGCGCGGGCGGCAAGCGGACCCTGAGTCCCGGCCAATGCGCTCCGGTAGATCCCGGCGTGCAGGACGAGCAGCGTGGAGATGAGCGGGCTCGCCTGGGCCCGGGCCGAGCCACCGGCCCAGCGGCCGGCCGGCAGGCCGTGCACCAGCGCCACCGCGAGCGCGGCGAGCTCCGGCGCGGTGGGGGCGAGCTGCCGATCGTGGGCGATCCGCTCGGCCTTGAGGACCCAGTCGGCGAGCTCGGTCGGCGACAGCGGCTGGCCCGCCAGCAAGAGCGCGGCCGATAGCAGCGGGAGGGGGAACTGCGGGCCGAGCGCCGCCGCGAGCTCGATCACCTCGGGCAGCCGATCGGCTCCGCTCTGGGAGAGCTCTGTCAACTGGGCGGCCGCGAGCGAGCTACCCCGGGCCTTGGGGTAGGCTTCGAGCAGTCGCGCCCGGAAGGCGCGGAACCGATCCCAGGCGCCGGGGTCGCGCTGCACGAGGCCGGCCACCCAGGCGGCCGCCTCGTCGGCGCCGATCTCCTCGCGGTGGCGCATCCACTCGGCCAAAGGGGCCTCGGGGGTGGGAGAGGGGACGAGATGGAGGATAGCGGCGAGACCGACCGACGGCGCCTGAGCTC
>DASYZY010000025.1:0-4762 GCA_035945735.1 Thermoplasmata archaeon | reverse complement strand
TCCCGCCACCGCGGATGCATCTCGTACTGGTAGAACCCATGGCCCGTGAGAACGGAGGGCCAGGAGAACCGCTTCGCCTTCGGGAAGTAGAAGTCGGCGCACCAGATGCGATTCCCGTGAAGGTGGAACAGGTCGGCCGGGATCGACCGCAAGGTACGGAGATACCCGCGGGGGAAGCGTACGCCGGCGAAGCGCCGGACAGGGATCCGGTGCACCTGCACGCCGCGCAGCTCCTCCCGCTCCGGCGCGCCCGGCTCGGCCTGAGTGATCACACTCGCGCGATGGCCCGCCGCGACGAGCCCTTCGGCGATGGTCTGGACGACCCGCTCCGTCCCGCCGGCGACCGGGAAGTACCGGTGGCTCGCGAGGAGGACGTGCACCCGGGTCCGACTTCGTCGGCGGGAGATAGTTCTGTCGAGCGGCCCCGCCCCTACGATGCGGTGCGGCGGGCGCGCAGCGTGGCCGCGACCTGCTTCGGCCGAATCACGCCGGCCGGCGTGATGAACCCGGTGACGTAGCGCGCGGGCGTCACATCGAAGGCGGGGTTGCGCGCCCGGCTGCGCGCGGGCGCCAGGCGCCGACCTCCCACTTCGAGGACCTCCGCCGGCGACCGCTCCTCCACCGGGATCGAGGCGCCCGAGGCCATCGACGCGTCGAAGGTGCTCCAGGGCGCGGCCACGTAGAACGGGATCCCGTTCTCCTTGGCCAGGACCGCTTTCTCGTAGGTGCCAACCTTGTTGGCAAAGTCGCCGTTACGGGCGATCCGGTCGGCGCCGACGACCACCGCATCGACCTCCCCCGCTCGCATGAAGTGGCCGGCGGCGTTGTCGGCGATCACGGCGTGGGGGATGCGCTCGCGTCCGAGCTCCCAGGCGGTGAGCCGGGAGCCCTGCAGCAACGGGCGGGTCTCATCGACCCAGACGAACGGATGCGCCCCCCGCGACGCGGCAACGCGGATGGGGGCGAGCGCCGTGCCCCACTCCACGGTGGCGAGCGCGCCGGCGTTGCAATGGGTGAGGATCTTGGGCTCTCCCCGGAACAGCCGGGCACCGGCCTCACCGATCTGGTGGCACTCCGTCACGACGGCGGCCCGGTACCGGTGGGCGGCGGCGAGACCATCGGTGCCGCGCTCCCACGCCCGCCGGACGGTGTCGATGCCGACGAAGAGGTCGTGGGCGGTAGGTCGGGTAGCGCCCAGGAGCTTGGCGGCGGACTTCGCCGAACGCCGTCCCTCCCGCTGGGCGAGCACCATCCCGTAGGCGCCGGCCACCCCGATCGTGGGGGCTCCTCGGATCGCCAGGGTTCGGATCGCATCGGCCACGTCGCGGACCTTACGGGTGCGGACCACCCGGACCCGACCCGGCAGCGCCCGCTGGTCGAGGTACGCGAGGCGGCCGGCCTCCCACCACAGGGCCCGAACGCGCATCGTGGCTACGCGTCGAAGGTGTGGAGCAGGTCGAGCCAGTCGGCGCTCACCCGCTTAGGCCGCGCGAGCGCCTCGTCGAGCGAGATACCGGTGACCTGCTCGCCGCGGAGCACCGCCACGGTGCCGAACTGACCGGCGTTGACCAGGTCCACCGCCTTCACGCCGAGCCGCGTGGCGAGGATGCGATCGAACAGCGTCGGTGGCCCGCCCCGCTGGATGTGGCCGATCTGCGCGCTCCGCGTCTCGATCTTGAGCGCGCCTTCGATGCGTTGGGCGAGCAGGGCGCCGACCCCGCGCTCCTTGAGCAGTTCGTGGCCGAACTGGTCGCCGCCTCCAGCCGTGCCGTGCGCGGCTCCCAGGTCGGCTCCCTCCGAGGCGACGACGAGCGCGCAGCCCCGGGCCTTCATGGCGGACCGCACGTGGGCGAAGAGCTCCTCCTCCCGATAGGGCTCCTCGGGAACGATGGTGTAGTCCGCCCCCGAGGCGAGGCCCGTCGCGAGCGCGACCCAACCCGCGTCGCGTCCCATGACCTCGAGCACGATCGCGCGGTGGTGGCTCCGGGCGGTGTCGCGGAGCCGCTCGACGGCGTCGACCGCGACGCTCGAGGCGGAATCGAAGCCGAAGGTCCAGTCGGTCCCGCCGACATCGTTGTCCATCGTCTTCGGTACGCCCACCACCCGCCCGCCGCGCCTGGCGAACTCGCGCGCCGCCGACAACGTATCGTCGCCGCCGATCGCCACCAGCGCGTCGAGGCCGGCGGCCTTCACCGATTCGAGCAGCCGATTCGCGTCGGAGTCGCTCTTGAACGGATTCGTCCGCGAGGTTCCGAGCAGCGTCCCCCCGCGGACGATCGCGTCGGAGAGCTCGGAGGCGGCGAGCGGGCGAAAGTTCCCGTCGCGCAGCCCCTTCCAGCCGTCGATCGCGCCGACAACGCTATGGCCGGTCCGGGCGGCGCGGTAGACCACACCCCGGATCGCGGCGTTCAGCCCGGGGCAGTCCCCGCCGCCCGTGAGGACGGCGAGCTTCACCCGGGGACCTCGAGGTAGCCTCGCCGCGTCGTGGTGAGGTGTTCGAACCCCTTCTCGGTCACGAGCACGTCGTCCTCGATGCGGACGCCGCCGCGACCCGGCAGGTAGATGCCCGGTTCGATCGTGATCGCCATGCCGGTCTCGAGCGGGTCTTCGGTCATCTCGCCCATGCCGTAGCCGTCGTGGACCGCCAGTCCGATCGAGTGCCCCACCCCGTGGGTGAAGCGACCCTTCCACGGCGAGGCATCGATCACCTTCTGCGCCGCGAGGTGGACCGCCTTGCCCGGCGCGCCCGCCTTGACGGCCGCGAAGGCGGCCTGCTGCGCCTCTTCGACCTTTTCGTGGACCTTTTTGAGCTCGGGGTCGACCGGACCGAACCGGAACGAGCGCGTGATGTCGCTCGCGTACCGCTGGTAGAAGGCGCCGAAGTCGCAGACGATGCTCATGCCCGGCTCGAGCTTCGTGGCACCGGGGCTGTAGTGCGGCTCGGCGCTGTGCGCGCCGAAGCCGACGATGGTCGAGAAGCTTCGGCCGCTTGCGCCCTGCTTCATCATCCGGTACTCGATCTCGGCCGCCAGCTCGAACTCGGTCATCCCCTTCCGGAGCAGCTTGGGGATCTCCTCCCCCACGACGGAGCCGATCCGGGCGGCCTCCCGGATGCGCGCGATCTCCCGCTCGTCCTTCACGCGGCGGGCCTTGCGCACCGCCGCCGAAACGTCGGTGTGCGTGCTGTTGGGGGCCGCGGTGGTTAGGGCCAGGAAATCCTCGTGGGTCAGCTCGTGGAAATTGAGACCAAGCTTCGCGTACTCGCCCAGCATCCGGGCGAGCCACTTCTTGCGATCCTCGGTGGTCTTGACGAGGTGGACGTCGACGTGGGGGTCGTGCTTGGCGGCCTGGCGCGCGCTCTCCTCCTCGAGCGGGCTCGTGCTGATGTGCAGCGAGCCGTCGGGGAGCGCGATCGCGGCCGAACCTTCGAACAGCCCGCTCGGGACGTCGAAGGCGTAGAAGAAGCTCTGATCGAGGTGCGGGTCGATCGAGTTGAGGAACACGATCGCGTCGGGGGCCGGGGAGAGCTGCCGGAAGATGCGCAGGACTCGGTCCTTCATGGCGGCAGGAGCACTCAAGCGCCGTTTGAAAGGTTGCGCCCCCTCACCGCAGGGTCAACCGAGTGGCCGCGAGCGTCCCGCCTCGGCCCCGCCTGGGGTTGAATCGGTCCCGGTGGCTCCAGCACTACGGGAGCGGAGGAGCGGGCGCCCGGGCGAGCTCGGCTCGTTGGAGGCGGAGCGAGGCCCGGACGGTCGCCACGAGGACGACCACCATCGCCAGCGGAGGAAGGAGCAGCCCCCAGCCCCCTCGGAGGAGGGCGGCCCCGAGGACGGCGCCGACCAGCGCGACCAGGACCGCGAGCACTGTCCAGATCATCAGTCGACGCGAGGAGGACTGGAAGTGCGCTGGATCCGGGAAGCGGGACGCCCAGCTCGCGCGCGACCGACGAGCGTCGACGAGTACCAATCCGAGCGCCAGCGCCGTCACCGCCAGGAGCGCTGGCGTCGCCAGGAGCTGCCAGCCGGAAGAGAGGGCCGAAGCGCCGAAGAGCTGCATCAGGAAGAGGGCCACGACCGAAGCGGTCAGCAGCACCACCGGCCACCGCCGAACCGGTCCCGACGAGGCCTCGTTCATCCGGGCCGAAAGGGCGACGCGACGATAAATTTGCTACGAGTCCCCCGCCGCTGCTAGCCGGCCTTCACAGGCCCCCGTGGGGGCTAGGCGGTCGGAAGGAGCGGGGAGCCGCGGAGGTCTTTCCAGGAAAGGCGCAGCTCTCGAGCGGCCTTCACCTCGTCCACGCGTCCCACGGCCAGGTTTCGAGGGGCCTCGCGCAGGTTTTCCGGCGAGTCCTTCACGGCCCGGCGAAACGCCTCGGCGAACCGATCGAGCTCCCGGGCGCTCTCGGTCTCAGGCATCTCGATCATGAGCGCCTCCTCCACGAGCGCCGGGAAGTAGATGGTCGGCGCGTGCACCCCCTCGTCGAGGAGCCGCTTGGCCAGGTCGAGCGTCCGCACGCCCTTGGCGCGCAACGGTACTCCCGTGAGCAGGAACTCGTGCTTCACGAGCGTGCGGAAGGGCCGGGGGAGGTACTCGCCGAGCTTCGCGCCGAGGTAGTTCGCGTTGAGGACCGCCCGCCGCGATACCGCCTTGAGGCCCTCTTCTCCGTGGGAGATGAGAAAGGCGTAGGCGCGCAGATCGAGGCCGAAGTTCCCGTAGGCGGTCTTGAGCTTCCCGATCGAGTCCGGCCGGTCATACTCCAGCC
>DASYZY010000024.1:0-9973 GCA_035945735.1 Thermoplasmata archaeon | reverse complement strand
CTCCCCGCTCGGCCCCGAGCCTCTAAGTAACCGCCCGGACCCTTCTCGAGCGAGATGAGCGTCCTCGACCCGGTCGACCTCGACCTGGTCCTCGTGTTTGGGACGGTCGTGGTCACCGCGCTGCTCGCGCGGAGGACCCGGCTGCCCATCACCGCGTTGGAGATCCTGGCGGGTATCCTGCTCGTCGCGGTCGTCGGATTCCAGCTGCCGGCCGGCACGACCTCGATCATCGTCCTGGGCGGGCTGTTCATCGTGTTCCTGGCCGGCTTCGAGACCGGCTTCGGATTCCTACGCGCCAACCTGCGGCGCGCCCTGACGGTGGGGCTCGCCGGATTCGTCGGACCGTTCGTCGGGCTGTTCCTCGCCCTCGACCTCGTCGTGCATGCCCCGTTCCTGGTGAGCCTCGTCGGCGCCACGGTCCTCGCCGACACCTCGATCTCGATCACCTACACGACGCTGCAGCAGTTCGACCTGACCGAGCTTCCCTTCGGCCGGCTGGTGCTCGCGTCGACGCTGTGCGTCAACCTGGCGGAGGACTCGACGATCACGATCTCGACGGTGCTCACGACGCCGGGCTTCCTGTTCACCGTGGGCGTCCTCTTGGCCCTCGCCCTCGCCGCGTACCTGCTGCCCCGCCTGGCGAAGGCCGTCGAGGGCGACCAGCCGGGCGGCTTTTCCAACATCGCGGCCCGGAGCCTCCTGCTCTCGCTCGCCGTCCTCGCGCTCCTGTCGGCCCTGGTCGGGGTGCCCGGCATCCTGTTCGTCTTCCTGATGGGGCTGGTCTTCTCGCAGCTCCTCCCTAAGACCGAATGGGGGCAGTACCTCGACCGGATCCGGCCGATCGCCTTTGCCCTGTTCATCCCGCTGTACTTCGTGGCGGTCGGGCTCAAGGTCGACCCGGGCTTCGTCCTCGCGCACTGGTCGCTCCTGCTCGCCCTCATCGGGCTCGCGTCGCTGCTGAAGATCGCGAGCCTCCTCCCTGCGGTCCGCGCCGTCTTCGGTCCCGCTCGAACGGGGCCCATTGTGACGCTCATGAACGCTCGGCTGACGAGCGCGACGGTGATCCTCACCCTGACCCTCGCCCTGGGCCTGATCACGGCCGGCTGGTACTCGGTGTTCATCTCGGTCGTCGTGGTGCTCGCGCTCGTCGCCTCCGCGGCCGTCCGAAGCTTCCCGGCCTTCCGGGACGTCGCCTCGGCCCGGGCGTTGTTCGCCGGCGGGGAGGAGTCGATCGGGATCCCGGGGGAATCCGCGGCCCGTCCGACGCCCCTGTCGGGCAAGCCCGGGTTCTAGGCGGCCCGAGAGGCCGCCGGGGCAACTGGCTTGTAGCCGAGCGTACTCTCCCCTCCCTGGTGGACCATGGTCGTCGATTTTGAGTTCCGCAAGAGCCCCTCCCTGCGCCTGGCGACCGTCTCGTGGAAGGGCACCTGGAACGAGAAGCGGATCCGCTCCGAGTTCGAGGGGCTCGAGAAGTGGATGAACGCCCGGAAGCTTCGCGGCGGCCGGTGGGTGTTCATGGAGCCCGGCGAGCGCCGTTGGAAGGTCGGGATCGAGCTCCGCGGCAAGGGCAAGGGGGAGGGCCGGGTCCGGATCCAGACGCTGCCGGCCGGTCGGGTCGCCTGCGTCGACTTCGACCCGGAGAAGGTCTCGCCCCGGGTCGTGTACCACGGCCTCAACGACTGGCTGCGCTGGCGCAAGAAGGACGGCGACATCCATGCGGTGGGCAACTACCGCGAGATCTACGACGGGAACCCCTGGAAGGACGCCCGCGCCTGGAGCCACACCTGCGTCCAGGCCGCGGTCCGCTGAGGCGGTCGGTCCTGCCGCCCGCTCGTCGCCGCCGGGCGAAACCCGCGCGCTCCATGGCCCGACCCCCAGCGAGGCACCGTCCTCGCCCGACCTCACCGGCTCGCACGGCGTCGCCGGGGACTGGCAGCCTGCGCTCCTCGCTGGCGACGGTCGATAATGCCCGCGAGGGGTTCGAAGAGGCCAGTGATCACCTGACTCGACAGTCCGAATTCTCCGGTCTCGCACTCGGGCCCGTTCGAGAGATCCCCTCCCACCGGCTCACCGCCGGTCAGCTCGGATGGGAGCGTTGGGCCACTTGGACCGACGGAACTCCCGCCTCCCCCGTCGATCCGCCGGGGACGCTCGAGCTTCGGCTCGGGGGCGCGCGCTCCCGGAGCGGCCCCGCCGCCGGCGACGGGACCGGCTCGGTGGTCGAGCGAATGCCGGGACCTCCGGCGATGGAGCTGCGGGCCGTCGTCGCCGACCGCCGGGAGCTGGGGCGCTGGCGCTCCGTCCTCCGGGCGGTACGAGCCGAGTTCGAGAGCGACGAGACCGACTAACCAAAGCGCGGCCGGAGTCCGGCCGCGAGGGCCGGGCTCACTCGGCGCGAAGCCCGCCGTGGAGCCGGACGACGGCGTGCGTCGAGGGCAGCCCGAGCCGGGCCAGGCGGTCGAGAGTGGTCGCGACCGACTCCCCCGGCGAGCGGGGCAGGACGAGGTCCAGCTCCCGCACGCGGACGTGGTTCGGCCAGATGTGTACCTTGGGGTTCATGGACCTAATGCCCCGTCCCGGGCACTTGAGCGTGCCGGCACGGCTGCGCCAACCTCGCATGCTGCCCGTTGGCAGCTCACGCTTCGACGACCGGCTTGAGCCGTCCGAGCGCCTCGCGCCAGTAGTCGACGTGCCACTGGCGAGCGGCCGACCACGCCTCGCCGTCGCCCCAGCCCAAGTGTTCGAGGTGGAGACGGCTGCGCGCCGGGCCGAGCGGCTGGAACCGGACGAAGAGCGTAGTGGGCGGTGGGGCGACGTTGAGGAGCCCGGCCAGGGCCTCCGGACCGTTCCAGCCCACTCGCAGAGAGTACTCCTCCTCGAGCGAGAGGATCCGACCCCCCAGCCGCTCCGTCGACGCGGGCGCGCCAAAGGCTCCGAGGAGGGCGTAGCGACCGTCCTCCTCCAGGTCGACCTCGGCGGCGGCGCTGAGCCACCGGGCGATCCGCGCCGGTTCCGTGAACGCCGCCCAGAGATCCTCCACGGGCGCGGCGAACTCGATGTCGTGGACGATCGGGTCCATGGCGACGCCGCTACCGAGGGGGCGCTCTAAGCGGTTTCGGAATCCCGGCGGGCGATCTCGGCGCGCAGCCGCTCGACGAATCGCCGGCACGGTTCCGGTAGCCGGGCGCGGAGCCACATCGTCGCCGGCGGCGCGGGCCAGTCCGGCGACCGGGGCAACGAGATCTCGAATAGCGGTGCGGCGGCGGAGCCGGTGGGAGGACGGGCCCCCGGCGCCGTCAGCAGAAAGAGGTGACCCCAGTGCTCGGCGCCGCGGCCCGGCTCGCGGCGCAGGATGCTTCGCTTCCAGCCCGCGAACTCGCCGGCCGCCCCGGTCGACTCGAGGGGCCACCACGGCGAGAGGTACACGCCCTCCATCTCGGGCGTGGCCAGCACCCGCTCGAGAAGGCCGTCGATCACCTCCCGGCCGGCGCTCGGCTCGCTGTCGGCCATGGGTTGGGGGGCGGAGGGAGCACCGAACTCATATGCGCGCCCGGCGCTCGCGCGGCCGATTCCATGGAGGACCCGACCGAGTACGTCCGCACCGTCGAGGAGGAGCGGCGCCAGAAGGACGGCTTCATGGCCCACCACCCCGAGTCCCCGTTCGTCGACGGGGCGGTCGCCGGTTTTTCTGGGCTTCGGTACTTCCCGGTCGACATCCGATTCCGGGTGCCGGCCGTCCTCGAGCGCAACGAGCGCGCGGCCGAGGCGTTCCTGCGCACCAACCGAGACGGCGAGCTCGAGTGCCGCCACGTCGGCGACCTCCGCTTCGAGCTGGAGGGCGAGCCGCTCCGGCTCCGCGTCTACTTCGCCGGCGAGCGCGTAGGGCCGCGGGTCTTCGTCCCCTTCCGCGACGCGACCTGCGGGAGCGAGAGCTACGGGCCGGGCCGGTACCTCACGCTGGAGCTGACCGAGGACGACCGCTACCAGCTCGACTTCAATCTGGCCTTCAATCCCTACTGCGCGTACACCGACGGGTTCGAGTGCGGTTTCCCGCCGGCGGAGAACGACCTGCCGCTCCGGATCCCCGCCGGCGAGATGGTCTGGTCGAAGGACCGGAACCCGCAAAGTCCTAGCCGCGCGATCCGGGAGCGCACGCAGGAGGTCCTCGCCTCGCGCAGCCCTACGCCGAGCCGGGCCGCGGCGAAGAGCCCTCCAGCCCAGCGCGCGCCCGCCGCGACTCGTTCATCGAGAAAGCCGTCCCGCCGCGCTACGCCGCCGTCGGTCCCCGCGAAGAAGCCGCGTCGGCGCTAGCGCCGGCGTCCCCCGCCCCGCTCGAAGCCCTGGGCGAGGTACTCGGGGATCCGCTGGGCGCGCGCGGCGTCTCCCGCGCGATCCAGGAGCGTGGCGAAGGAGGCGAGCGCCCGCCGCTCCTCGCCTCGATCGCCCCGGGCGCGGAGCGACTGCAATAGCTTCTGGGACTCGAGGAACGCCGCGTCGAACTGCCCGGTCCCGAGCGCAGCGTCGCGGCGCTGGATGAGGAGCTCCTCGTCGCGGGTGAGCGGCATCTCGACCCCCGCGTCGAGAGGCCGGAGCCTCGGATAAGTCCGGTCCGCTAGAAGCGGACGATGCTGCCGGTGGAGAGCGCCCGCCGTTCGAAGACGTCCCACAGGCCCATCGCGAGCCCGACGGTGACCAGCGTGGACAGGACGAGGGCGCCCCACAGGGGAAGGAGCGTGAGGAGCGGGGCGTTCGTGGCCGAGGCGCGGATCGCCGCGATCCCCCAGGTGAGCGGCAGCAGGTAGCCGAGCCACTGGACCGGCATCGGCAGAAAGCTCACCGGGAAGTTGGCGCCCGAGAGCACGAGCCCGATGAACAGGAAGATGTTGCCGAGGATGATCGAGGTCCGAAGGAACAGTGCGATCCCGCCGATGAGCAGGCCGAAGCCGACCATCGAGACCGACAGCAGACCGACCGAGACGGCGATCGGTAGGGCGGAGCCCGCGGCGAAGGGCACGTGGAACACGAACGCCGCGTAGGCGAGGCCGACGGCGACGGTGGCGACCGAGGTGGCGATCGGCAATAGCCCGCGGCCCAGGTAGAGCGCGGTCCGGTTCGTCGGGGTGACCAGGAGGTGCTCCATGGTGCCCTGCTGCTTTTCCGAGTCGGTGGTCTGGCAGACCGAGAAGACGCTCGAGTAGGTGATCGGCGCGATCGCGTTGCCGAGCACGACGTAGGCCACGGGAGCCGAGGGGTTGCCGGCGAGCTGGGCGACGACGGCGAAGAAGAGCATCTGGGTGAACGGGATGATGACGACCGTCCCGAACACGTAGTCGAGCCGCATGAAGCCGAGCGAGGTGCGCGGCGCGAAGACCGCGTTCGTCCAGATGGTCCGCAGGATGCCGGGCGCGCGCGCGACGGACACGCCCTAGAACTCCTGGAGGTTGCCGACGCTGAGCACGTGCTGCTCGACGCGGTGGTAGACCGAGCCGGCAATGGCGAGGTAGATCAGCATCGTCCCGACGGCCCCGAGGAGGTCGCCCGTGAAGCCCCAGCTGAACCCGGTATAGCCGGGCAGGCTCGCGTACCGAAGGGCGTCGAGCGCCCAGGTGGGCGGGAGGATCAGCGCGAACGGGCTCACCCAGAACGGCAGGAGGACCACGGGGAACATCGAGCCCGTGATGATGTAGAATCCGAACTCGCCGAAGTTGTTGATGAAGCCGGCGT
The DNA here is from genome assembly GCA_035945735.1 of Thermoplasmata archaeon. GTDB lineage: Archaea > Thermoplasmatota > Thermoplasmata > Lutacidiplasmatales > UBA184 > JAKIVR01. The sequence goes on along the minus strand of DASYZY010000024.1, from coordinate 4,249 downwards.
ACCGCGTGTAGACGTACACGGCCGACAGCAGCAGGCCCACGCTGGCGAGGGTGATCAGCACGAAGACGAACAGGAGCATGAACTCGACCGGCTGGTGCAGCGGCAGCGGGTGCGGATACACGGCCGAGACGACGGTGAACACGAGGAGACCGCCGACGAGGCCGGTGACGGCGTTCACCACGATCCGGCCGAACACGACCCAGAGGTAGGAGGTCGGCGTGGAGAGGATGGGCTCGAGCGTGCCCATCTCGCGGTCCTGGGCGGTCGCCCAACCGGCGCCGTAGATGGTCTGGCCCCAGATCGACATCATGCCCGCGCCGAGGATCGCGTACAGGACCAGCGTCGAGCCCGAGCCGGCGTACAGCTCGAAGGCCGCGAAGGCGAACATCACCGGCGCGATCGTCGCCGGGATCACCCACTGCGGGTCGGCCAGGAACAGCAGCGTCGACAGCCGCACGGAGGCGGCAAACGAGCGCGGGCGGGACGGGCGGACCGGCGAGCTCATGCCGGCTCCTCCTCGACCAGATCGAGATAGATGTCCTCGAGAGCGGTCCGCCGCTCCCGGATCTCGAGCTCCGGGTGGCCCGGGAGCTCCTGGGCGACGCGGTCGACGGCGAGCGCCGGATCCTGCACGCGGAGCGTGATCCGGAGCTTGGGGCCGAACTCCTCGGTCACCAGACGCGACACGCCGCGGAGCGCCCGCACGCGCGCCAGCTCGGCGTCCTCGAAGCCGTACCCATCGATCTCGAAGGTCCGGTCCCCACCGACGAGCTTCCGAAGGCCGGGCACGGTGTCGGAGGCGACGATGCGGCCCTTGCTCAGGACCGCGATGCGCTGGCAGAGCTCCTCGGCCTCGAACATGTAGTGCGTCGTGAGGAAGATCGTGACCCCCTCGGCCAGCAGCGCCCGAACGAACTTGCGCGTCTCGCGCGCGCTCTTGGGGTCGAGACCGATCGTCGGTTCGTCCAAGAACAGCAGTTCGGGCGCGTGCAGCAGCCCGCGGGCGAGGTGCAGCTTCTGCTTCATCCCGCGCGAGTACTCCTCCACGCGCCGGTCGCCGGCGTCGCCGAGACCAACGCGCTCGAGCATCTCCGTGATCCGGGGCTCCCGCTCCGCCCGCGGGATCCCGTACAGGTCCGCGAAGTACCGCAGGTTCTCGCGCGCGCTCACTCGGTAGTACAGGCCGCGCTCGCCGCCGAGGACGAGGCCGATCCGGCCCCGGAGCTTGGGGGCGTCCTTGACCACGTCGAGGCCGAGCACGCTCGCTCGGCCCGTGGTCGGTAGCAGCAGCGTCGAGAGGATCTTCGCCAGCGTGGTCTTCCCCGCCCCGTTGGGCCCGAGTAGGCCGAAGAGCTCCCCCTGCTGGACTTCGAGGTTGACGCCCCGGAGCGCCTCGGTCTCGGTCACCTCGTTGAACAGGAACCCCTTGCGCGCCCGGTACACGCGCCGGAGCTGTTCGGTGACGATCGCGGGGGCGGCCATGGGCGTCGGTTCCCACGCGTCACCCGAGATAATGATGAGGCGTTCACCGCACGTGAAACGCCCCGAGGTAGGGCGCCCGGCGGCCGGCTTTTCGGCCCTCCGGCTCGTCGGAAACTCCCTCGCCGGGGCACCTTTATATCGCGACCTCCGCTCGCGAGCCGCAGGTGCCTTCGGTGGCAGAAGCGCGCGCGGCGCCGGATGAGGCGCCCGTCGCCCCGGCCGACGACCCGCCCTCCTCGGACTCGCTGTCGGCCTATCGGACGATGGTCCTCGCCCGCGTCATGGACGAGCGGTGCCTGACCCTCCAGCGGCAGGGCCGGATCGGCTTCTACGTCCCGCTGCAGGGCCAGGAGGCGGCGCAGGTCGGCTGCGCCCGGGCGCTCGACGAGCAGGATTGGATCTTCCCGGCCTACCGCGAGCTCGGCGTCGCGCTGGCGCGCGGCATCCCGGTGCAGGTCCTCATCAACCAGTTCTACGGCAACTCCGGCGACGAGCTGCGGGGCCGGCAGATGCCCAACCACTACGGCTACCGCCGGTTCCGGTTCGTCACCGCCTCGAGCCCCGTCGGGACCCAGATCTCCCACGCTGTCGGGGCCGCGATGGCGGCCCGACTGCGGAAAGACCCGATCGGGACGATCTGCTTCTTCGGGGATGGGACGACGAGCTCGAACGACTTCCATGCCGGCCTGAACTTCGCCGGCGTCTTTCAGACCCCGACCATCTTCTTCTGCCAGAACAACCAGTGGGCGATCTCGCTGCCCCGCGAGCGCCAGACCCGGAGCGCCACCCTGGCGGAGAAGGCCGCCGCGTACGGCTTCCCCGGCGTCGTCGTCGACGGGATGGACCTGCACGCCGTCCACCGCGCCGTCTCGGAGGCGCGGAGTCGCGCGCTCGCCGGCGGCGGCCCGACCCTGATCGAGGCGCAGGTCTACCGTCTGGGTCCCCATTCGACGAGCGACGACCCGAAGCGGTACCGCTCCGACGCCGAGCTGAACGAGTGGAAGGAGAAGGACCCGGTCGCCCGGCTCAAGAAGGAGCTTCGGGACTCGGGGGCCCTCAGCGAGGAGGAGGACCACGCGATCTGGGAGGCGGCGAAGGAGGAGGTCGCCCGCGCCGTCGAGGCCGCCGAGAAGCTGTCGCCGGTCGAGCCGCTGACGCTCTTTGACGACGTCTTCGCCGAACGAACGCCGGCGCTCGAGGAGCAACGGGCCGCGCTCGCCGCCGAGCTCGCGCGGGACGCCGGGGGCCACCCGTGACCGAGCTCACGATCGTCCAGGCCGTGAACCGGGCGCTGCAGCAGGCGATGCGCGCCGACAACGACGTCCTGCTCCTGGGCGAGGACATCGGCCTGAACGGCGGCGTGTTCCGCGCGACCGATGGCCTGCAGCGGGAGTTTGGCGCCGAGCGCGTCATCGACACGCCGCTGTCCGAGACCGGCATCGTGGGCACGGCCGTCGGGATGGCGCTCTACGGCCTCAAGCCGGTGCCGGAGATCCAGTTCCAGGACTTCATCTACCCGGCGTTTGACCAGATCGTGAGCGAGGTCGCCAAGTTCCGCTACCGCTCGGGCGGCCAGTACCCCTGCCACATGGTCATCCGCGCGCCGTACGGGGGCGGCGTGAAGGGCGGCCTGTACCACTCCCAAAGCGCGGAGGCCTACTTCGCCCACACGGCGGGGCTCAAGGTGGTCATCCCCTCCACGCCGGCCGATGCCAAGGGGCTACTGCTCAGCTCGATCTTCGACGAGGACCCGGTGCTCTTCTTCGAACCGAAGCGGATCTACCGCGCGGTCTCCGGTGAGGTGCCCGATGGCGACCACCGCGTGCCGCTGGGCGAGGCCCGCATCGCCCGAGAGGGCACCGACCTGTCGTTGTTCGCCTACGGGGCCATGGTCCACCCGGCGCTCGCGGCCGCCGAGTCGCTGGCGGCCGACGGCCCGAGCGTGGAGGTCGTCGATCTGCGAACGCTATCCCCGCTCGACGAGAAGGCGGTGCTCGCCTCGGTGGAGAAGACCGGGCGGGCCGTGATCGTCCACGAGGCACCGCGCTTCTGCGGCTACGGGGCCGAGCTCTCGGCGCTGCTTGCCGAGAAGGCGCTGTTCTCCCTCAAGGCCCCGGTCGTCCGCGTGACGGGCTACGATACGCCGTTTCCCTACGCGCTCGAGCACCTCTACCTGCCGAACACCGAGCGGATCGTGTCGGCCATCCGCCGCACGATGGCGGCCGGCTAGGGACCCCATGCCCTTCGAGTTCCGCCTCCCCGACATCGGCGAAGGGGTCGCCGAAGGCGAAGTCGTCAAATGGTTCGTCCACGAGGGCGACACGATCGCCGAGGACGCGCCCCTGGTCTCGGTGCTCACCGACAAGGCCAACGTCGAGATCCCGTCCCCAAAGTCCGGAAAGATCCTGCGCATCCACGCGCAGGTGGGGGAGAAGGTCAAAGTTGGTGGGCTCCTCGTCACCATCGGCACCGAAGGAGAGACCGCCCCCACGGCACCGCCGACGGCGACCCCCGCGCCTCCCCAACCAAGCCCCGCGGCCGTGCCGGCGTCCGCACCTTCCGTCGGGAACGGCCCGGTGCTCGCGACCCCGTTCGTACGACGCCTCGCCGCCGAACGGGGGATCGACCTCACCCAGATCCGAGGGAGCGGCCCGGACGGCCGGATCACTGAGGCCGATCTCCTCCCAGGGGACCGAGGGGAGAAGCCGGCCGGGCCGGCGCCCCCCTCGAACGCATCCGCTCCGACTCCGGCCCGTGAACCCCCGCC
>DASYZY010000023.1:0-6568 GCA_035945735.1 Thermoplasmata archaeon | reverse complement strand
CATCCGTACGAGGAGTCGCGCAACCAGTCGGTCTCCTACTACACCAAGGGGCAGCTCGTCTCCTGGTGCTTCGACCTCGAGATACTGAGCCGGAGCGGCGCGACGCGCTCGCTCCAGGACGTGATGCGCTACCTGTGGCGGGAGTACGGTCAGAAGGGACGAGGGATCGGCGAGGAGGAGGCCCCCGCGATCTTTCAGGCCGCGACCGGCCTCGACCTCGACGAGCTGTTCGGCGCCTACGTCCGCGGGACCGGTGAGATCGACTTCGCGCGCACCGCTCGCCTCGCCGGGCTCACCTGCGAGCCCGTCCCGCGCCCGGAAGGAGCGGACAAGCCGGTCCCCGGCTATCTCGGGGCCGACATGGCGCTCGAACGGGGCGAAGTCCGCGTCCTCCGGGTCCTGGATGGGACGCCGGCCCGGCGCGCCGGGCTCACTCCCGGTGACGAGATCGTCGCCTTCGACGGGATCCGTGTGACCGCCGGCTCCTACACCGATCGGCTGGGCAAGCTGCCGCCCGGCACCGAGACCGAACTGACGCTGTTCCGCCGCGGGGCCCTCCAGAAGCTCGCGCTCACCACCGGCACCCCGCCGCCGGAGAAGTTCCGGATCGACCCCGTGGCCGAGGCCACCCCCCTCGAGCGGAAGGTCTACGAGGCCTGGCTTGGCGCGCCCTGGGAGCCTCCCAAGGGCGGCTCGACGGAGTCGAAGGCTTAGCCGGACTCGGCCGGGACCGCCTTCCGGCCGTACCGCCACGCCCCTTCCATGGGGTAGAGCCGGCGGAGCGCGCTGCCCACGCGATCCCCGATGTGGAGGACACCCGGCGCCGAGTCGGTCAGCTGGAGCGTCACCCGGACCTCGGGATGGAGGCGGACAAGGAGCACGTCGTACGCGCCGGCGCGCTGGACCTGGAAGTCGAACTCCGAGGGCTGGGCACCGGGGCGAACGGTGGTCACCGCCTCGACCACGCCCGAGCGAGGCAGCTGGAAGCGGGCGAGCACCTGGAGCTCACCGCAATGCGCGCACCGGCCCCGTGACGGGAAGCTCACCTTCGAGCAGCGGCCGCAGCGTATCGCCTCGAAGCGCCAGCGGCTGGGCAGCTCCTCCCGGTAGGTAGCGGCCGGCAGGTAGGCGCCCTCCGAGACGGTGGCCATCTCGGCCGGGCCGAGCGTCGGCGCCGAAGCCGCCAGGGGACTGGCGGTCGAGGCGGTGCGTGACCAGGTTCGCTCCCCTCCGAACCCTCCATTCAGGACGGACCGCAGGGCCAAGCCGCTGCCCGGCACGAGAAGGGATCGCTCCGCGCCCGAGAGCGCGGTGCGCACGAGCGCTTCGGCCAGCTCGACCGCGGGCAATTCCGCCTCGGATCCTTCGACCGTGTCGGCGCTCTGGCCCGACAGCTCGATGCCGCCCTCCCCGGTCGGGGTCAGGAGCAGCGCCACGGAGCGGGCGCCCCCGCCGGCCGTCGCCGAAGCGGTCAGATGCAGGGCGGGCCGCGTGGTGGGTTCCGCCAAGCGGTGGGCGAGCTCGGCGGTGCCTTCTCCGGTGCCCTTGACGGGGGTCGGCGCGAGTTCCAGTGCAAGCCCCAGCTCTTCCAGCCCGCTCGGAGGCAGCTCGCCCCAGCACGTCACCGACTCCGGCCGAGCGTCGCGTTCGTCGGCCACGGAGTCGAGGAGCCGTTCCCCGGCGGCCACGATCAGCGTGAACAGGTCCTCGTCCGGCGCGAGCTCGGGAGCGCCGGGGCGTCCCCCCGCCCCGTGCACGATGGTGGCGGCCCGGAGATGGCCCACGGCTACGACGCCTCGAACAGCGTCACGGTCGCGGAGGCCCCCGAGCCCCCCACGTTGTGGGTGAGCGCGCGGGCGGCGCCGGCGATCTGCCGGTCGCCGGCCTGTCCCCGGAGCTGCAGGAAGACCTCGTACGCCTGGCTCGCCCCGGTCGCCCCGATGGGATGGCCCTTGGCCTTGAGGCCACCATCGGGATTCACCGGCAATCGGCCGCCAAGGGCCGTCTCGCCGGCGAGCGTCATCGCCGCCGCCCCCCCGGGCGGGGCGAGGCCCAGGTCCTCCAGCGCGAGGAGCTCGGCGATGGTGAAGCAGTCGTGCACCTCCGCGAAGGAGAGCCGCTCTCGCCCCCATGGCGCATGGCGGAACGCCTCGTCGGCGGCGCGGCGGCTTGCCGCCAGGCTCGTGAGAGAGGGCCGCTCCTGCACGGCGAGCCGGTCGGAGGCGGCCCCCATGCCGGCGACGAGGACCGGCGAGTCGGTGTACTGGCGCGCATGTCGGTTGGAGGCGAGCAGGAGCGCCGCGGCGCCGTCGGTGACGGGGCAGCAGTCGAGCAGTCCGAGCGGATCGGCGACGCGAGGGGCCGCGAGGACGTCCGCCCGGGTGATCGCCTTGCGGAACTGCGCCTTCGGATTGCGCAGGCCATTGGCGTGATTCTTGACCGCGACCTCGGCGAGCGCCTCGGGCGGCGTGCCGTACTCGTGCATGTGGCGCGAGGCGAGCAGCCCGTAGACCCCGGCGAAGGTCAGGCCCGCGAGCCGCTCCCACTCCGTGTCTCCCGATACTCCGAGCCAGTATCGGCGGCGTCGCGAGGAGGAGTCGGTCATCTTCTCGAGCCCGGCGACGAGGACCACGTCGCGCTCACCGCTCTCGATCGGCTGGATGCCCGCCCGCAGGGCGAAGCCAGCGCTGGCGCAGGCGTTCTCGACCCGGCTCACCGGTGCTCCCACCAGTCGGGCCTCCTCGGCGAGGACCGCCGAGGAGTTGCCGATCTGCCAGCCGTTGAATCCGAGCGTCCCCAGGAACGCCTCGCCCACGTCGCCCCGCTCCATCCCCCGGTCCACGCTGGCGAAGGCGCCGTCGACCGCCTCGCGCAGGAGCGCCCGGGGGCCGTCGCGCAGCGCGCCGAATCGCGTGTGACCGGCCCCGATCAGGGCCGCCTGTTCCGAGGGCATTCGCCGTCCCGAATGGCTCAAATCGGCCGTGCTCCTCGAGCCTATAACGTCGGGGGAGAGCTAGATTGCCCGAGCGCGTTCCATGGGTGCTCGGCATCTCCGGTTCGAGCGGAATGCCGGTCGCGCTCCGCGTGTTGGAGGCGTTGCGGAGCGCCGGTGAGCCCACAGCGGTCGTCATCTCGACCGGAGCGGAGGCGGTCCTCCGCGAGGAGTGTGGCCTCTCGCGCTCCGAGATCGAGTCGCGCGCCGAGGTCGCCTACGCCGACAGTGATCTCGCGAGCCCGCTGGCGAGCGGTTCGCGAAAGACCCGCGGGATGGCCATTGTGCCGTGCTCCGGGAACACCGCCGCGAAGCTCGCGCTCGGGCTGTCCGATACGCTCCTCACCCGGGCCGCCCAGGTACACCTCAAAGAGCGCCGGCGGCTGGTGCTGCTCGTGCGGGAGACCCCCCTGTCCACGATCCTCCTAGGCCAGCTGGCCCGGCTCTCCGAGCTCGGGGTCACCGTGCTCCCCGCCACCGTCCCCTACTATCTGCACCCGGAGAAGGTCGGGGAGGTGACCGACTTCCTCGCCGGTCGGGTCCTCGACCAGCTCGGGGTCGAGCACGCGCTCTACCGGGGATGGAGGGAGTCGGCAGCGTGATCGGCTCCCAGCGACAGGAGCAGGGAACGCCCCGCTGGGCTGGCCCGCTGCAGTGGCCGTTGCTGGGGGTGGTCGCGCTGCTCGTGCTCCTCCTGCTGCTGACCCCTTCGCTCCTGTCGCCCGGCGCCCCTGTCGCCGGCTCGCCCGCCACGCAGGCGGTGCTCGTGGTCTACCGCGAGGCCAGGCCGACGCCGATGCTGCAGCTGATCGTGCAGGGCGCGTCGCCCTCGGAGTACACCAACCTCTCGATCGGCATCTCCCGGCCCTTCGCCTGGCCGCCCGCCAACGGCGGTCACGACCTCCAGTTCTTCCGGTGGGCCAACGCCTCCGCGGCGGTGTTCGTGACGGCGCTCGATGCCCCGCTACCGGTCGCGGTGAACGTGAGTGCGATCTACTCCGACCCGAACGGGAACACCGCCTACTACACCGGCCTCTACGCGTTCAATGTGACGGGCAACGCCCTCGTGATCCTCACGTTGAGCCCCTCGCTCGCCGGGCAGGCCCCGACGTCGCTGCCGCTCGCGGACCTGCCCCAGCCGTTGCCGCTCGCCCTTGTCCTCATGGGAGGGGCGGGATGAGGCGGGGCGGCTGGACCCTGTTCTGGATCGCGGTCATCGTGCTGCTGGTGGTCGGGGAGCTCGCCGAGATCACCCGCGTCTTCACCGTGCCGATCGCCGCGGCCTTCCTCTCGCCGTACGCGATCCTGTTCGCCCTCACCCTGATCACGCTCCTGTCGCTGGTCGGCGCCGTCTTCGTTGGCTTCTACCTCTCCAGCCGCATCTTCGCCTCGCGCGGCTTCACCCCGTTCGAGCAGGAGATGCTCCGGATGCGCGAGGAGGTGCGCCGGCTCGGGGAGGCGCTCGCCCGGCTCGAGCCGGCCCGCGGGGGACCGATCGATCCCCCGGATCCACCCAGGCCGGGGGAGGGAAAGCCCCGATGAGGGTCCCGGTCATCGACAACGGCGGGCAGTGGACCCACCGCGAGTACCGGGTGCTTCGGGACCTGGACGCGGAGACCGAGATCGTGGCGAACACGACCCCGTGGGAGGGGCTCGGGCGTCCGGACGGGATCGTCTTGTCGGGCGGCGCGCTCTCACTCGAGGGGACCGCCGAGCTCGGCCAGGTGGGCCGGTGGATCGACGAGGCTCCGGTGCCGGTGTTGGCGATCTGTGTGGGCCACCAGTTCCTCGCCCGCCACTACGGGGGCCAGGTGGCTAAGGCCGCGACGCCCGAGTTCGGGCGCGTGGAGGTCCAACGGGAGGGGCCCGAGCATCCACTCTTTGCCGGACTCCCACCGCGGTTCACGGCCTGGGAGAGCCACAACGACGAGGTTCGGACGCTTCCCCCCGGCTGGCACCGGCTGGCCCGGAGCGAGGCCTGCGCGGTCCAGGCGATGGTGCACCCGAGCCGGCCCGTCTTCGGCCTGCAGTTCCACCCGGAGGTCGAGCACACCGAGGGAGGTCGCCGCCTGTTCTCCAACTTCCTCGCGCTCTGTGCCTCGACCCCCGGTCCCGTCAAGTAATCGGCTCGCGTCCTCGGCCCGCCATGCGGGTCCGCCGTGGTTCCGGTAGCCGCGAGGAGGAGCTTCTGTCCCGGGCCGAGAAGCTCCGGGAGTCGGTCGACCCGCTCCTGCCTCGGCCGGCCGCCGGCGCCTCCGCCGAGCCGTTCGCCCGGCTCCGCGAAAAGCTCGAGGAGGTCCGCTCCGAGAAGGACAATCTCCGGGCCCTCGAACGGAGCACCCGCTGGGGGGAGCCGCTGGCCCGGGCCTACGCCGGGCTCCTGCGCTTCTACCTCGACCCCTCCCCGCCGGCCCTGCTCTCGGTCCGGGACGGCGGAGCCGAGCTGAGCTTCGCCCCGCTCGCCAAGACCGACGCGGAGATGCAGATCGCCGTCCAGGGCTTCGACGACCCGGACCGGCTCCTTCTGGGCTACCGCGCGATGGCGCGCAAGGGGCTCCACTTCTTCGCGACCCCGGAAGGCCTTCTCAGTACCGGGGAGGACCCCACCCCGCCGAAGAGCTACCTTTCCGCGCGCGAGAAAGAGATGCCGTACCGGTTCACGGCCGGCGCGAACGGGGATCGCGACTGCAGCCACCTCGCCCGGAAGGACCCCGTGCCGTACATCGAGGTGGGCTGGGAGGGCGCCGGGAGCCGCTGGCGCGTCTGCCGAGGCTGCGCCCGGGAGAGCGCCAATCTCCTGTCGGCGCTCGCCTCCGGCGCGGCCGTTCCTCGGCCCGACGACACCTTCGCCGCCGACGCCCGGCTTGGCGTCGACTGCCGGGCGGGCGACAGCTGCCCCCACGCGAGCGCGCCGGGCCCGTCGCGCGGGCTGCTCAACCGGTACCGCTCGGGCCGGATCGACGATGCGGCGCTCCTGCGCGAGTACCTCGCCGAGAGCGCGCCCTACTTGAGGCCCCGCAGCGGCGCCATGTTCCTGGCCGGTGGCGTCTGCTTTGGACCGAACCGGGCCCAGTTCATCGAGGCGCTCCACCCCACCCGGACCGAGAAGGCGGCGCTCGAGCGCGTGCTGCCGGACGTGAGCGGCCGCTTCGAGGTGCCGGAACCGTCGGCGAGCCTGGCGCTCGAGCGCCTGTGGAAGGAGCACGCCGAGGAGATCGTGGCCGCGATCGAGCCGGATCCGGTCGAGGCGAGCCGACTCGCCACCGATGCGCGCCGCAGCCCCGGCCGGGTCTCCGAGCTCCTACAGCGGGCCGCCCGTCGCGCCGAGGAGCGGGAACGCCGGGGCGCGCTCCCGCGCTACCGGCGGCTCTCCCCCGAGGCGACCTTCGTCGATGCCGTGGCGCGGAGCTTCGCGGTCAGCGGGGCGGCCGCGGCCGAGCGGATGCTGCTCGACCGCCTGCCCGGGGAGGGGAAGGAACGGGGCCTCGCCTGGGCGCTGCTCGGGGCGCTCGGCCGCTCGACGCCCCACGCCTGGCAGTTCACCGAGACGGAACGGGGATTCGGGGACGGGCTCGA
>DASYZY010000022.1:0-1964 GCA_035945735.1 Thermoplasmata archaeon | reverse complement strand
GCTCGCGCCCGAGCTCGCCCGCGAGGTGCCGCGCACCCGGGTCCGGCTCTCGCGGCCGGCTCCGAACCGGGTCGAGCTGAGCCTTCAGGCGCACGACACCGGCGCGCTGCGCGCGGGCCTGAACACGCTGCTCGGTTGGGTGGCGCTGACCGAGCGGGTCGAAGCCGGGCTGCGCGCGTAGCCCCGGCGAGCGCCGGTGCCCGATGCGCTTATTTGCGGGGGCTCCGGTCGGCGGCCGTGGCGATCCCGGCCAAGCTCCAGAACGACCTCAAGCAGTTCCAGCGGCTCCAGCAGGACCTGGGGACGATGAACCAGCAGCGGATGCAGATCGAGCTCAAGCTGCGCGAGGTCACTCACACGCTGGACGAGCTGAAGGCCCTGCCGGAAGAGGCGGCGATCTACCGGCCGATCGGCAGCCTGATCGTGAAGGCCAAGGACCGGAAGGAGGTCGAGGAGATCCTCGGCGAGGAGAAGGAGACGCTCGAGGTCCGCGCCAAGGCGCTCGAGCGGCAGGAGAACTCGCTCAAAGAGCGCTACACCAACATGCAGAAGGACATCTCCGCGCAGATCCAGGCCGCGGGCCTGGCCGCCCCCGGCGAGCCGCGGGGCCCGGCCGGCCGGGACGAGGAGTAGGCCGTCCTACCGAGATCGGCGCACCAGCCGATCCGCGAGCTCCGAGAGCAGGCGCCTGCCGGCCGCATCGATCGCCGCGCTGCTCTGCACCGCCTGGAGCGCCCGCGCGCTCAGCTGCTCGATGAGCCGCTCGGAGTGGGCCAGGCTGCCGGTGGATCGGATGCGCTTCTGAAGCGCCCGCACCGCGCGCACGCTCCGGCGCGCCCGGGCGATCTCGCGCTCGAGCGCACGACGCTCCGCTGGGGCGGAAAGCCGCCAGGCCCGGACGAGCAGCAGGGTGCGTTTTCCTTCGGCGAGGTCGTTGGCGCTCTTCTCCGCGCCGCTGGAGCCGAGCCCGGCCCCGATCACGTCGTCCCGAAGCTGGAAGGCGATGCCGATGCCGATCCCCGCCGCCTCGAGCAGGTCCAGGAGCTCCGACGAGCCACCGCCGAGGAGCGCGCCGATGCGGAGCGGCGAGGCCACCGAGTAGATCGCCGACTTGAGCCGATGCACCGTCAGCACGTCCTCCTCCTCCACCTTCGCGATCGGCAGGCCGGACAGTCGGATGTCGAGCAGCTGGCCGTAGGCGGTGTCGGCGGTCATCCGGACGTATTCCGACAGGGCGGCTACCCGACGGTCGGGGGGCGCATCGCTCGCGAGGAAGGCCCGGATGGTGTACGGTTCTTCCAGATCGCCGAGCGTGATGCCCATGCCGATGCCGTACTCCGCCTTCGAGCCGGAGCGGTGCAGCCGCACGTGCTCCCGCTCCAGGAGGAGGTGGACGGCCGGACCGCCGCGCCGGGTCTCGGCGTGGTCGATGATGTCGTCGTGGATGAGCATCCAGTCCTGGAAATGCTCCATCGCGGCGGCCGCCGGCAGTGCCGGTGCCGGGTCGCCGCCGGTCGCGAGATGGTAGCCGGCGAGCACCAGTAGGGCGCGCAGCCGCTTGCCGCCCCGGGTCGAAAACTCCTGGAGCAGCGTCGTGTACGCCTGGAAGTCCGGAGACCGGCGCCCCTCTTCGAGGTAGGAGCGCGCGAGCTCCTCCTCCACTCTCGGCAACCAGCCGGCGAGCTCGGAGTACTGCACGACCGGCGCTCCGCTCCATCTTCAGATATTTAACCCCGGTTTCGCTCCCACGCCCGTGGATTCTCCGGCGTTCTCCCAGCTCGTGGGGCGGTTGACCGAGTCGCTCGGTCAGTCCATGGAGGCCTCGCGGCGCGCTCCGGAGGGCACGCTGCTGGAGACCAACGACGGCTTCCTATACGCGTTCATCGAGGATCCGGGCGCGGTCTCCCTCGCCACCGCCGACCGGCTCCTCCGCGAGACTTCCGGCGGGCCTCGGCGACTCGTGC
>DASYZY010000021.1:0-1613 GCA_035945735.1 Thermoplasmata archaeon | reverse complement strand
CGCAGCTCGTCGAGCGGCTCTTCCTCGGCCACGAGCGGCGGAGGGCCGTCGGGGCTTAACCCCTCGGTGCCCGGAGCTCTCGGCGTCGCGGCGGCAGGAGCCGGATGGCGGAGTGGCGTCGCCAGGCGGTCGCGGTTTTGGGGAAATCGGAGCGGTAGTGGACGCCGCGGCTCTCGGTCCGCTCGAGCGCGGAGCGCGCGATGAGGGCCGCGGCCAGGGCGAGCAGCGCCGTGCCGGCCGCATCGGCACCTCCGGACGCGGCGGAGGCGCCCCGCTCGAACCGGCGGAGCGCCTGCCGCAAGCCGGTCGCATTCCGGATGATCCCGACCTGCTCCCACAGTCGCCGGCGCACCTCGGTCGCATCGGGCGGACGCCCGACGCGTCCTCTCGGCGCGGCGGGCCGGTACTCGAGCACACGTCCGGGGACCTCCGGACCGCCGGGGCTCGGTCGCAGCAGTTGCCGGACGACGTGCTCTCCGAAGACCACGCCTTCGAGCAGGGAGTTGGAGGCGAGCCGGTTCGCCCCGTGCACCCCCGTCGCGGCGGCCTCGCCGCAGGCCAAGAGCCCGGGGAGGGTGGAGCGTCCTTCCACGTCGGTCGCCACCCCTCCGATCAGGAAGTGGGCGGCCGGGGTCACGGGAAGTCGGTCGCGCGAGGGATCGAGGCCGTACTCGGCCAGGAACCGGCAGATGGTGGGGAATCGGGCGAACAGCCGGTCGCGGGGCAGCGCGGTCGCGTCGAGGAAGACGGACCGGCTACGCGTGCGCTCGATCTCGCTCAAGATGGCGCGGCTCACGACGTCCCGGGGCGCGAGTTCGGCATCCCGGTGGTACCGCGGCATGAACCGCTCCCCCCTCGAGTTCACCAGGAGGGCCCCCTCGCCCCGCAGGGCCTCGCTGAGGAGGTAGCGCGGAGCCCCCTCGCGGAGGAAGACCGTGGGGTGGAACTGCACGAACTCCATGTCGGCGAGCAGCGCCCCGGCCCGGGCGGCCAGCACGATCCCCTCGCCGGTCGCTACGGGCGGATTCGAACTCTCGCGGAAGAGGCTCCCGGCCCCTCCCGTGGCCAGGACGACCTGGGTGGGCTCGACCCGCTCGGCATCACGTCCATCGGGGTCCGACAGCGTGACCGTGAGGCCGCCCGGGCCGAGATCGAGCGAGCGGAGCACGCTCCGCTCGCGGACCTCCAGCCCCAGTTCGGTGGCCCGTCGCTTCAAGGCTTCCTCGATGAGCAGCCCGGTCGCGTCCCCCCCGGCGTGCAGTATCCGGGCCCGGGAGTGGGCCGCCTCACGGCCGAGCGATACCTGTCCTTCCACCGCGTCGAACGGGACGCCCATCCGTACGAGATCGGCGATCCGCGCCGGCGCCTCGTTCACGAGGTGGCGGGCGGCCGGCTCGTCGACCAGCCCCGCGCCCGCCCGCACGGTGTCGGCGAGGTGGAGGGCAGGCGAGTCGCCCGGCCCGATCGCGGCCGCGATGCCGCCCTGGGCGTAGCGCGTGTTCGACTCCTCAAGTCCGCCCTTGGTGACGAGCGTCGGATGGAGCCCGAGCTCTCGGGACCGGACCCCGACGTAGAGGCCCGCGATGCCGCTCCCGATGATGAGCGGCCGGCGC
>DASYZY010000020.1:0-4355 GCA_035945735.1 Thermoplasmata archaeon | reverse complement strand
GGGACCCGCGCCCAGGGCCGAGGCCCGACGGACCGAGCGGGTCCGACACCGACCGGGGTGGCGCCGGCGCCACGGAGGGATTATCCGCCGGTGTCCGGATTCTGGAGCATGGTCGTCGCCGCCCCGACCGGCCCGGAACCGCCGCCGCCGGCGCACCCGGAGCTCGTCGCCCGGCTCGACGGCGCCGGCGGCTACGACGACGTATTTTCGGTCGTCCGCGCGGCCGTCTGGCGGCACATCCACCGCGAGCGGACCGGCCTCGGCCTGGGGCTGGCCCGGCTCCCGCCGCAGCTCGGGGGCTACTGGCCCGTGACCGGCAACCTCATCGTGCTCAACGAGAGCCTCGTCGACTCGGTCCGGGGCCATCTGGGCTCGCCCCGCGAGGTCAACGGCTTCCTGTTCGTCCTGCTCACCCACGAGTACCTCCACGCCCTCGGCTACCTCGAGGAGCTCCCCTGCCGTCGGATGACGGCCGAGGTGGCCCGGAGCGTGCTCGGCCCCGATCATCCGGCGAGCCGACTGGCGTCGGGGGACCTGTGGCAGATGCTGCCGTTCCTGCGCGACGCGCCGTTCGACGGCGCGAGCCATCTGCGGATCGTCAGCGGCTTCGACCGCGCGGCGACCGCAACGTACATCCGGTAGCGCGCGACGCGCCTTCGATGGGGGCGTCCCGCGGGACCGATGGCTCCTCGGGCGCCGTCGAGCTCGGCCTGCTGGACGGATTCCGGTTTACCTGCCGCCCGGATTGCCGCCTCTGCTGCTTTGCCGAGCCGGCGGCGAGCGGAGCCGAGCGACGCGTGCTGGTCCAGATCGAGCCGGAGCTCGAGTGGCGCGAGGAGGATGCGCTCCTGTCCCGGATCGCCGCCCGCCCGGACGGTGGGGCCTGCCAACTTCTCGAGGCTGCGCGCTGTCGGGCGCACTATGCCCGCCCGTACCCCTGCCGCGCCTACCCGGTGCACGTACACGTCGGCGACCGCGCGCAGGCCTCTCTCGTGCTCTCCTGTCCGGGGGTCGGCCTCGAGCCGCTGGCCGCCAGCCCGCCCGCGACGCGCGCGGCCCCCCCCTGGGGCCTCGACTCGGAGATCGCCGCGGTGAGGGAAGAGGCCCGCGCCGCGCCCATCGACGAGCTCCTCCGCCGCGCCTCCCGGCTCCTCGATCGCGCGCTCCGGCAGAGCGGACTGGACCGAGAGGAGCTCGAGGAGGCGCGACGGCGCTCCACCGATCTGCGTCTGCCGCCCCTGGCCGAGTCCGGCCTCGCGCCCCCGGGTCCGGAGGAGCCGCTGGAGGAGCTTCCGCTCCTGTGGGCCGGGAGCCGGGGCGTGCTCCTGCTCTGCCGCCACGAGGACGGGAGCTACGAGCCGCTCCGACCGAGGGAGAGCGGGGGAGTGGCCGAGCGGCTCGGCCGCTTTCTCCCTCCCGAACCGCCCGCCGCCCTCGACGCCCGCGCGCGGGGCGTGGTCGACGGGTACCTGCGGTTCCTGCTTCGGCGGGACCAATTCCTGTGGAGCGTTGTCCACGAGTACGACCCCGAAACGGAGGCGGACTTCGAAGGAGCGCTCCGGCGGACGCTTGCCGAAGTGCGTCTCGAGCTACTGGCCCGCGGCTCGGTGCTCGCCCGCCTCGACGGCGGTACGGGCGAACGACTCGGTGTCGCCGACGTCGAGCGCGGTATCCGGGCGATCGACAGCGATCTCCTCGACCGTCCCGGGCCGGGCCTCCAGCTCTAGGAGGCGTCCCCCGCAGCCGGGGGGACGCCGAAGGGGTTCGCCCGCCGGCGCTCGACTACGCCTTGGCCCGGCTGCGGCGCGCCTCGTGCACGAAGAACGCGCCGACCACGACCACGAGCCCGGCGAGCAGCAGCACCGGCAGGATCCCGCCCTGCGGGCCGGCACTGCCCGGCGCCGACGGCAGGCTGGGGACCGATGCGGGGCTTCCGTGGTGGAGCTGGCCCTCGGCGGCCTGCGGGGTCACGGGGCTCGCCAGCAGCGTGGGCCCGCTGGTCGGCCGGCTCTGGGCGGCGACGGGCAGCTCTTGGCCGGTCGCGTGCACGGCGGCGGTCCGGGGCTCGGCCTGGGGCGAGAGCAGGTCGGCCGCGGGCTTGGCCGGCGTTGCCGGTCGAAGGCCGGCCGACTGCGTCGGGTCGGAGCCGGGCAGTACGAGCAACCCGTCCCAGACCCGGTAGCTGCCGGACCCGCTGCCCGAGGTGTACCCGACGGTGTAACCGGTCACGGTCGTCCCGTTCGGCAGGCTCAGGTTCTCGGTACCGGTGACGGTGAAGCGGTAGCTCACCGCTCCGGAGGCGTTGAGGCTCGCCGCGCCGGTGTGCTTTTCGGTCACCGACGTGCCGTTCGTCGAGTAGGAGACCTCGCTCGCGTAGCCGGCCATCCCTACGAAGCTCGCCTGGCTGGACGTGTTCCAGCTCTTGCCCACCGCGAGCGGGGGATCCGACACGAGCAGCCCGGGCGAGAAGCTCGCGCTCAGGTTCTCCCCGACCCAGCCCGCCTCGGCGATCGAGGCCGTCGTGTACTTGACGGTCGTCGAGCCGTTGGGATCAAGCGTGCTGTTGGGGAAGTTGTTCGCCGACAGGCTCAGGTTGACCGCCTCGACCGCGCGCAGGTGCTCGTCCGTCAGGGCGAGCGACCCGTTCGGGCCCACGGTGTAGTTCGCGAACGCCAGGTAGCCCTGCGCGGTCTGTTCCGAGAGCCAGAGGCTCGAGCTGGTCTGCGCGAGCGGGACGGGGGCGCCGGGCGCATAGGTGCCGGCCACCGGCAGCGTGCCGGCGATCGCGATGGCTCCGACCGTCGAGCTGAGCTCGATGGCGCCGACCTCGACCGAGAGGGTCGAGGCCGAAGGCTCGGTGGCGTTCACAACCGCGTACGCCAGGTACCCGGCGGCGAAGCTCTCGTTCACGGCCACGTAGGCGCCGGCCGTGGTGAGGTTGCCGCCGCTGAGGTTGAGCGCGCTCGTGTAGGCGCCGACGTAGGCGAGGTGGATGCTCACGTTCTCGGCGGCCCCCCACGCTAGCGAATAGCCAAGGGTACCCGTCGCGGGCTGCGCGCCGCCGTTCGCGACCGGCGCGGCGGTCGCGGTGCCTAGGAGCGGCACCGCGGCCAGCGCGAGCAACGCCAGGGCCGCGAGCGCCCCTAGGGCGACGGGCCTTCGGTGGCGGTGGGAGGCGAGTTTGTCGGGGGCGGCACTGACGGCGGGTTCGGTCGACATCGGGACCTCCAGCTCTCCCGAGGGGCGACCGGGTGCTCCCCCGCGCGGAACGAGACGACCGGCCGAGAGTTCCGGGGGGGTTTATGTAGGCCGGCACCGAGCTTCGGCGATGTTCTCGCCGCCCGGGGTCGAAGACCCGATCTCGGCGCTCTTCGACCTCTCCGACCGGGTGGCCCAGATGGCGCCGACCGTTCGGCGCATGTACCGCTACACGGCCGTGGTGGTGGTGTTGTTCCTGCTGATCATGATCCTCCTGCTCCTCCTGACGATCCGGTCCAATGGCCTGCTGTCGATCCTGGCCTTCGTCGGCATCGTGGTCTCGCTGCTCGCCTTCACGCTCCTGCGCGAGACCGACCGGTTCTTCCGGTCCTTCGTGCTGCGTCACCGGGCCATCCGGCTCCTGCGCGACGCCGAGCCGGCCGCGCGCATCCCGGAGGGCCGGACCCCCGTTGAGCGGCTGGCCCGCTACCTGGCGCAGTCGAATCCGCGCGTCGACGCGCTGGTCAAGGAGCATCCCGAGGCGCTCCAGTACCGGGCCCAGCTGGGCGGCATCCCGTTCGACCTGGCCCTCGTCGCCCCGGCCGAGTCGAGCTACCGGTACCTCCGGTGGGGATCCCCCGGCTTCGCGCTCGTCGCCCGCGTCCTGAGCGAGGGACCGAGCGTCGAGTACCTCGACCGATTCGCGGCGGAGCTTCGCACCGCAGCCGCGCGCAGCCCGGGCCGGGTCGTCCGCGCTATCCTGCTCCGGCCCCAGGCCGGTCCCCTGCCCGAGGCGGTCTACGAGTACTCGGTCGGCCACCCGGTCGCGCTGGCGCACGGCCGCGTGGCCATCGAGCTGATCACCGAAGGGGCCGACGGCTCGTACGACTTCGTCCCCCACGTCCTCGGCGTGCCGTAGATCCATCCACGGTGGCGCCCGGCAAGCGTCCAAGTACCGGGCCCCGTATCGTCGGGCGGTAGCGGTGGCGGATCGGCAGTACAAGGGCTACCGCGTCTACGCCTACATCGCGCTCGCGCGCCTGTTCGCCGGGCTCGACCTTGACCTGACCGCCCCCGACGTGATGGAGCGCGCCCCGGCGGCGATCGCCCAGCCCCGGGGCCGCGTTTCGAAGGAGGAGATCCTCCACGCGATCCGG
>DASYZY010000019.1:0-8059 GCA_035945735.1 Thermoplasmata archaeon | reverse complement strand
TACGGACGCTTTAGGCTCAATAATAATGAGCACCACTCGGGCCGCGGGTATTACCGCGGCGGCTGGCACCCGTCTTACCCGGCCCTTACTTCTCGAGCTTTTTAGGCTCGAGAACAGCTTACACATAGTGTAAGCACTTGGAGTTCCCCCATCGTGGTTGCCCACATTGTGGAGGTTTCGCACCTGCTGCGTCCCGTAGGACCTGGGTTCGTGTCTCAGAACCCATCTCCGGGCGACTTCTCCCAAAGCCCGTACCCGTCTTCGGCTAGGGGGTCCGTTACACCCCCTACGACCTGATAGGCCGCAGACCCATCCTCGAGCCCCGCAGGTTTCGGCCTGGGAGCCTTCCATCATCTCAGACCCATCGGGTATTATCCCCAGTTTCCCGGGGTTATCCCCGTCTCGAGGGCAGGTTGTCCGCGTGTTACTGAGCAGTGCGCCGAGGGCTTACCCCTCTCGACTCGCATGGTTTAAGCGAACTCCAATAGCGGTGCCCGCCGGCAGGATCAACCGGATTCTATGTTCGCACATCGTGTGTGCGGGGATCTCTTGTCGGCGTGACTGAACTCGCTGGCTGGCGGTTCTTGCTCTTTATCTTGGTAATGAGCGTCGATACATTGCTGGCTTTCCCACGTCAGCTCCGAGAGGTCACTCCCCGTCTCCAGGGAGGGGTTCTCGGGGCTCCACGCCCGCTAGGGCCCATCCTGTGACGCCGCGCGGAAAGAGCTGGTTCACGGGTCCCCAGCGCGCCGTGGCGACGTCCCCACGGCCCATCCCGAACGGGATCGGCGCGCGGTGCGGTAAGGGAGTTGGGTGTGTTATTTAACGGGGACGCAGCGCCGCGAGCTCGCCCGGAAGCTCGGAGAGCGACGTGATCTCCGGCGGGTCCTCGCCGAAGCCGGTGCCGTCGCGGTGCAGCCAGACGGCGTGGAGTCCGGCGGCCATCGCCGCCTTGGCATCGACGTGGGCGAGGTTGCCCACGTGGTAGGCCTCGGGCGCACGGATTCCGAGCCGGCTCAGCCCCCGATGGAAGATCTCGGCATCGGGCTTCGCGACGCCTTCGGTGCCGGAGGAGATGACCGCCTCGAAGTAGTTCAGGATCCGGACCTTGGAGAGGACGGCGCGCACCCACGCCTCCGACTGGGAGTTCGAGATGATCCCGAGGCGGTAGCCGGATTTCTTGACGGACTGGAGGCAGCGCCGCACGTCGCTGAACAGGTGCACCGCCGAACCGCGCTCGCGGATGCAGGCGACGAAGCCGCGCACTCGATGCGTGTCGACCTCACGGCCGCTGGCCCGGTCGAGGACCCGGCCCCAGAACTTCTCGGCCCCCCAGGAATTGCCGACCGCATCGTTCTCGCCCTCGACCTCGCCGAACGCGTGCATCAGTCCGTCCGGCTCGACCTCGATGCCGGAGGCGCTCGCGCACTCGACCCACGCCTCGGGGTTGCGCTCGTCGATGAGCGTGCCCCCGAGGTCGAAGAAGACGGCCCGGAGGGGGGAGGAGCTCGAGCTCACGTCCCCGTAGAGCACCGGGGAAGAAACGTCTGCTGAGCCGCGCTAGCGCGGCTCGCGCGATCGCGCGCGAGCGGGGGGACTACGCCACCGATACCGAGTGGATGTCGGTGTGGCGCAGGAGGATCGCGCGGGCGATCTTGAGGTTCTTCCCGGCCTTGCCGATCGCGCGGGCCTTCCAGGCCGGGTCGACCGTGATCGTGGCGTGCCGGCCCCGTCCCTTGGGGCCGAGCTCGACCGATTTCACGTTGTAGAAGTAGAAGATGTTCCGCGCGAGCGCCTCGGGGTCGTCGGCGTACTCGACGACCTGGATCTCCTTTTTCAGCATCCCCTTGAGCCGGTCGACGAGCACCCCCCCGGGTCCGACCGCCTTGTGGATGTCGCCGGGCGTGACC
This sequence comes from Thermoplasmata archaeon, assembly GCA_035945735.1. GTDB lineage: Archaea > Thermoplasmatota > Thermoplasmata > Lutacidiplasmatales > UBA184 > JAKIVR01. Next base: position 6,149 of record DASYZY010000019.1, on the reverse strand, counting down.
AGGAAGATCAGCTTGTCCTCGGCGGCGAGGCAGTCCTTCACGCCGGCGCCGGTGCGCTCTTCGAAGAGCCGGATGTAGCCGAGCGTCTCGGTGTCGAGGACGACGTCCGGCACGAGCGACTACTCGAGCGAGAGGATCGCCGAGGAGCCCGGGTCGACCACGGCGAGCGCCGAGATCGGGAAGGGTTTGCCGCAGGCGGCCCCGAGCTCGATGGCGGTGCCGGGGTACGGGTAGATCGGGATCTTGTCGAACTTGGGGTGGCCCGAAAGGCGCTTCTCGGGGCAGGTCGAGCTCACGACGAGCAGCCGCGCCTGCTTGCCCTCGGCGGCGGCGAGCGCCTCGGTGACGCCCAGCCGTACCTTCCCGGTCTGGAGCGCGAGCTTGAGGGCGTGGGCGAGATCCATCTACGCCTCCGCCGGGGCGACGGGCGCGGCCTCGACCGGTGGCGCCGGCGGGGCCGGCGGTTTCGGCGGGGGCGCTACGACCTTGGGCTCGATCGTCGGCCGGTAGACGAGGTTCACCGCGCCGGTGCCGAGCGTGATCGGCTGGCCGACGATGATATTCTCGGCGACGCCGCGGAGCTCGTCCGACTCGCCGGTGATCGCCGCGCGCAGCAGATGGGCCGCGGTGATCTCGAAGGCGGCGCGCGCGAGGACGCTGGTCTTCTTGCCGCTGATCCCGTGCCGGCCGATGGCGCGGATGTCCCCTTCGTTGGTCATCACGTCGCTGACGAGCATCAAGTGGCGGATGTCGACGGCGAGCCCCTGCTCGCTGAGCGTGCGGCTGGCCTCCTGCACGAGCGCCGCGCGGGCGGCCTCGACGCCGAAGACCTTGTAGATCTCGAAGACCGAGTTGGTGAGTGTGCGCGAGGCGTCGACACCGGCGACGTCGAGCACCTCCTCGAGGTTCGAGCCCTCGGTGTAGATCACGTAGCCCTCCTTCTCCTTGCGGATCAGCGCCCGCTTGATCCCGCTCACGCCCTTGATCCGGACGCCGCGGGCCTCCTCGCTCGCGCCGAGCAGCGCCTTGAACGGCATCGGCTCCTCGGGCTCCTCCTTCTTGGGCTTCGCCCCCTCCTTCGGGGGCGGCGCCTCGGCCAGGTGGATCTCGAACGGCCGGCTCTCGCCGCCGCCGGAGCCGTTGGAGAGCTTGTACTTCTTCGAGTCGAGCCCCTCGGTGAGCGCGCGCTCGACGTCGGCGCGCTTGACCCCCCGGGTCTGCATGAAGGAGGTCTGGGGCGTGACCAGGACCTTGAGCTCCTCGACGACGGTCCCGATCGAGGCCACGTCGGGCACGTTCGTCACCTCGATCTGCAGCGCGATGCGGTGGACCTCCTCGCGGTCCTGCTCGAGCTTCGGGTCAACGTGGATCGTCATCATCGGGGTCGAGGGCACGCGCCGGGCGTCCACGAGCTCGATGAGCCGGGGCAGCCCCAGCGTGACGTTCATCTCGGCGACGCCGGCGTAGTGGAAGGTACGCAGCGTCATCTGCGTCCCGGGCTCGCCGATCGACTGCGCGGCCACGATGCCGACGCTCTCGTGGGCGTCGACGCGGGCCTTCTGGTACCGCGCCGCGACGGCGCTGACGACCTTGCGGAGTTCGGGGCCGGTCAGCTTGAGCCGGACGAGCCTGTCCTTGAGCTCCTCGCGGACCTGGGCCGGTAGGACGGCGCCCTCCTCCGCGGCGAGCTCGGTGATCCGCTGCTTGAGACCGACGGGGGCCTTGGCCTTCTCCTTCTCCTTGTCGGCCATGCTCACTCGCCCCCGAAGTCGGGGCCCTCCTCGGGCGGGGCGAACTCCTCGCCCTCCTCCTCCTCGGAGTCCTCCTCGAGCTGGGCCTCGGCCAGGAGATCCATCTCCTCCTCGCCGATCGGCGGCGCGCCTGCGCCGGCGTCGGGGCCGGCGCGGAGCATCCGCGGCTTGCCGAGCACGCTCGCGAGGATCTCCTCCATGGGGACCGCCTCGCCCTGGAAGGAGCGCGACGGGTCGACCCCGTCCTCGCCGTAGGCGTACTGGATGATCGTGCCGGCGGTGTTGCGGACCGTTCCGTCCTCGGCGACCTTGAGGTCCTCGAGGGCGTTGATGAGCCGGCGCTGCATGTAGCCGCTGCGGCTGGTGCGGACGGCGGTGTCGACGAGACCTTCGCGGCCGCCCATCGAGTGGAAGAAGTACTCCGTCGGCGACAGCCCGCGCTTGTAGCTCGAGCTGACGAATCCTCGGGCGTCGGCGCCCAGGTCGCCGCGGGCGAAGTGGGGCAGCGTCCGGCCGTAGTAGCCGCGGAGCAGCCGCTCGCCCCGGACCGACTGCTGGCCGACGGCACCGGCCATCTGAGTTAGGTTGAGCATCGAGCCGCGCGCGCCGCTCTTGGCGAGGATCACGGCGGGGTTCTCCAGCCCGAGATAGCGGCCCGCGATGTCACCGGCGGCGTCGCGCGCCTTGCCGAGCTCGCGCCGGACCTGGACCTCGAGCGTCTCCTCGAGCGAGCGGCCGGGCATCTGCTCGAGCTGCCCCTTGCGGTACTGCTCGACGAGCTTGGTGACCTCCTCGCGCACCTCCGACAGCGCGTGGTCGATCTCCTTGCGCGCGTTCTCGGGCACGTCCTCGTCGTCGATGCCGGTGGACAGACCCTTGAGCCCGATCGCGGTGATGGCCAGGCGGCTCATCTCGTCGAGGAACTGCCGGGCGCGCCCGGGGCCGTAGTTGCGCGCGATGGCGTCCAGGATCGCGCCCTTCTCGTAGGCGATCGCCTTCTTGTCGATGGTCCCGGCCTTGAGGATCCCGTTCTCGATCACGACGGTGGAGTCGTGCTTGCAGGTCGACGGCGGGTCGTCGCAGCGGGTCCAGATGTTGGAGCGGAACTCGATGTTGAGGTCCTTGGGCAGCGTGAGCGAGAACAGCTGCTTGCCGGTCCAGTGCTCGGTGCCGTCCTTGTCGACGCCGGCCGGCGGGGGCACCGGGTAGCCGAGCTTCGAGAGCAGGTAGGTGACCTCGCTCCGGCTGAACTTGGGGTTCTGGTAGGTCAGCAGGAAGCCGGCGGTGATGTGGTCGTGGAGCATCCCGATGACGGGCCCGCCGTACCGGGGGGAGAGGATGTGCTCCTCCACCTTCATCAGGACCTTGGCCTCGGCGCGCGCCTCCTGGCTCTGGAGCACGTGGAGGTTCATCTCGTCGCCATCAAAGTCGGCGTTGTACGGGTTGCAGTCGCAGAGGTTGAACCGGAAGGTCTTGTGGGGCAGGATGCGCACGAAGTGCGCCATCATGCTCATCCGGTGCAGCGAGGGCTGCCGGTTGAACAGCACGATGTCCCCGTCGAGCAGCTGGCGCTCGACGATGCAGGAGGGCTGCACCAGCTCGGCGCAGGCCTCGGCGTTCTTCTCCATGACCTTGATCCGCTGGCCGTCCTCGCGGACGAGGTAGTTGACGCCGCACTGGTAGGCGCCGAGCACGGGCGGCGGGCTCGGGCCGCGCTTGACGAGCTCCTTGGCGACCTCCTGGTTGTACGGCGTGACCTCGAGCGGCACGGTGAGCGCCCGCGCCACCTCGACCGGGATGCCGACCTCGTTGATGGACAGCAGCGGGTCCGGCGAGATGACCGTCCGCGCCGAGAAGTTGACGCGCTTCCCGGACAGGTTCGACCGGAAGCGCCCGTCCTTGCCCTTGAGCCGCTGGGCGAGCGTCTTCAGCGGGCGGCCCGAGCGGTGGCGCGCCGGCGGGATGCCGCTGGTCTGGTTGTCGAAGTAGGTCGTGACGTGGTACTGCAGGAGCTCCCACAGGTCCTCGACGACGAGCTGGGGGGCGCCCATGTCGCGGTTCTCGCGCAGGCGCTGGTTGATCCGGAGGACGTCGACGAGCTTGTGGGTGAGGTCGTCCTCGCTTCGCTCCCCGCTCTCCAGCGTGATCGACGGCCGCACCTGCACCGGCGGCACGGGCAGCACGGTGAGCACCATCCACTCGGGCCGCCCCGCCTTCGGGTTGAGGCCGAGGGTCCGCAGGTCGTCGTCGGGGATCCGCTCGAGCCGGGCGCGGACCTCCTTGGGGGTGATCTTGTGGCCGTTCTCGCGGAAGGTGGTGGGCTTGTCGAGCAGGATCCGCTGCTGGACCTCATGGCAGAACGGGCAGGTCCGCTCCTCCTTCGGCTCGCGGGGCGTCGGCGCGGCGTCCTCGCCCTCGGCGAAGCTCTCGCCCCGGGTGGACGGCGCGTCCGGCAGCCGTCGGCCGCAGGCGCGGCAGGTCGACTGCAACAGGCGCTTGATCTCCTTGGAGTAGCCGACGTGGATCACGGGCATCGCCAGCTCGATGATCCCGAAGTGGCCGGGGCACTCGCTCACGCGCCCGCCGCAGGTCCGGCAGCGCAGGTTCGGCTCGATGACCCCGAGATGGAGGTCCATGAGGCCCATCTCGATGGGGTAGCCGTCGTCGTCGTAGGTGTCGGCGGTGATCACCTTCACCGCGCTCATGCGCCGGATCTCGTCCGGCGACAGGAACGCGAACTGGAGCGAGCGGATGCGCTTGGCGAGCCCCTGCGACACGTGGCCTCCTAGCGCATGTCCTCGAGCTGCAGGCGCATGATCACGCCGAGGCTGATCAGCTCCTCGAGGAGGAGCTTGAAGGAGTAGCTCATCTCGACCGGGTAGATCGAGCTCGTGTTCCCGCAGCTCGGGCAGCGCAGCGAGCCGGCCCGGGTGTCCGGGATCGCGATATGGCCGCACTCGGTGTTGCCGCAGACGTACTGGATGGTGCCGTCGGACTCGTCGAGGAGCCGGTCCTTGATCACCATCGCCACGCCGTGGCCGATCAGGCAGTCGCGCTCCATCTCACCGAACCGGAGACCGCCCTGGCGCGAGCGCCCCTCGGTCGGCTGCCGGGTGAGGATCTGGACAGGGCCGCGCGAGCGCATGTGCATCTTGCCCGCGACCATGTGATGCAGCTTCTGGTAGTAGATCACGCCGACGAAGATCTCGGCGTCCAGGCGCCGGCCGGTGATCCCGTCGTACAGCGTCTCGCGGCCGCTCGGCTGGAAGCCGAGCCGCTGCAGCGACTGGCGCAGCGCCTCCTCGCGCTCGCCGGAAAAGGCGGTCCCGTCGATGAAGCGCCCCTCGAGCGCGCCGACCTTGCCCCCGAGCATCTCGAGCACGTGGGCGACCGTCATGCGCGAGGGGATCGCGTGCGGGTTGATGATCAGGTCCGGCGTGATCCCGTCCTTGGTGAAGGGCAGGTTCTCCGGCGGCACGACGAGTCCGATGACGCCCTTTTGCCCGTGGCGGCTCGCGAACTTGTCGCCGAGCTCGGGGATCCGCTGGTTGCGGACCTTGACCTTGACGAGCTTGGAGATGTTCTCGCCCTCGGTGAGGATCACGTTGTCGACCCAGCCGCCCTCGCCGGGCCGGACGGTGACCGAGGTCTCGCGCCGCTTCTGGGGCGTCAGCAGGTCGGTCTTCTCCTCGAGGAAGCGGGGCGGGGAGGTCTTGCCGATGAGCACGTCCCCTTCGCTGACCTCGAGCTCGGGGAAGATGAGCCCGTCCTCGCCCAGGTTACGGTACGAGGTGTCGACGCGGGCGCCGGCAACGTCCGGCCGGGGGATCTCGAACCGGTCCTCCTGGCCGCCGGGATACTTGCGCTCCTCGCCGCGGTAGGTACGGAAGAAGCTCGACCGGCCGAGGCCGCGGTCGATCGCGGCCCGGCTGAAGACGAGGGCGTCCTGCATGTTGTAGCCCTCGTAGCTGAGCACGGCCACGACGAAGTTCTGGCCGGCCGGCCGCTCGGTGAAGTGGACGTACCGCATCGTCTGGGTGCGGAGCAAGGGCGCCTGCGGGTAGTGGAGGAGGTGGCCGCGGGTGTCCGGCCGCCGGCGGTAGTTGACGCTCTCGACGCCGAGCGCCTGCTTGGCCATCGCGGCGCCCATCGTGTTGCGCGGCGTCGCGTTGTGCTCGCAGTACGGGATCAGGCCCGTGCAGACGCCGAGCATTAGGTTCGGGTCGATCTCGAGGTGGCTCTCGCCGGAGGTAATCTCGCCCTCGGCCTTGATCTCGTGGCCGCAGTGGTGGCAGGCCACGATCGGCTCGGTCTTCTCGCCGGCGGTGAGCCAGGTGACGTCGCCGGGGGAGAGCTCGCGGTGGCAGCTGGGGCAGCGCTCGGGGGGCTGGTACGGCT
>DASYZY010000018.1:0-5978 GCA_035945735.1 Thermoplasmata archaeon | reverse complement strand
TGGGGTTGTTGAAGCTCCGCGACGAGACGGTGCCGACGATCTGGTCGGTCGCCACGGAAAGGATGCTTACGTTCGCCGAGGCCTTGTTCAGCACGAATAGCTCGCCGAGCTTCGTGTCGTACGCCTCGTGAACGGGATTCGCTCCGACGGAGACGCTCGTCAGGACGGTATTGTTCGAGTCGGCGATCACGCTCACGGTTCCACAGCTGTTGTCACCGCAGGCGCCGAAGGCGTTCACGACGAAGAGCCGATGGAGCGACGCGACGTAGTCGATGTCCTGGGGACGGAACTGGACCGAGATCGTGGCCACGACGGAGAGGTTGGTGTCGTTCACTACGTAGACGGAGTTCGAAACAGAGTCGGTGACGAAGAGCTCCCCCTTCCCCGCGTCGTACGCGATGCCGACCAGGCGACTTCCCACGGCAATGGTGTGGATCACCGTGTCGCTGGCTTCACTGATCACGCTGATGTTCGACGAGTTGGCGTTGGCGACGAAGACTTCGCCTTTGGCCGGGTCCACGGCGATCCCGAGGGGGTCTCCGCCCACCGCGGGGTTCGCCACGACACGGCCCGTCGTCGCATTCACGACGCTCACATTGTTGGAGTACGGGTTTCCGACGAAGAGCTCGGTTCGCGCCGGATCGTAGGCGAGGCCCGTGGGCCAATTCCCGACCCGAGCAAAGGGGGCGGTCGGCCACGCGTTGGCCGCCGTGACCGTGGCCTTGCCGCCGGGAAGCCACGGGATCGTGAAGGCGCAGGCCGGCCCTCCGAACCCGCCGCTCGCATTCGTCGCGCAGCTGGTCGGTACGTAGGCGCCGCCCACGGAGAGGTCGATCGTCGTGTTCGCCGGGAAACCGCGGCCCGAGACGTTGACCGGCGTTCCAATCGGGCCTTGGGTGGGCGTGATGGTAACGGTGGGTCCCCCCGCCCACGCATGCGCTGCAAGTCCGCCGGCGATCGGTGGAGCCGAGCGATTCCCCGAGCCGGAGCCGGCCCACCCGATCGGTATCGTCACGACGAGGAAAACTACGGCGAGAAGGATTCTCAGCCCGAGCGTCTGACCCGGGGAGCAACCGCTCCCGATCCCCTTCTTTCGAGCTGGACGCCAGAGCCCCACCGGGAGGGCTCTTGGGGCCGAGACGGGCGTGGTCGCCGACCGTCCGTGGGCATCCTCCGAGGTGACCGCAGCTGCCATGATCCGTTTCCCGACAGGCCCTAGCCCTAGGCTCCGCGTCCGTTGCACGGACTCGGCAGTACCTTCGGTCGCCGGTCGGGATTCGCCTACATATACTCGAGCGCAACGCGCCGACGGGACTAGGGAGGGGAAGGGCCCCGGCCCCTCCAGCGGTAGGCCGGCAGTTTGAGGGGTGGGAGCTCGCCTCGTGGCCTTCGGCGCCACCACCAGACCACGAGGATGGCCGCGACCACGATCGCTACCCCGACGGGGAGAAAGTACGGCTGGAGCCGGTCGTTCAGCGTGGGTGGAGCGGTCGCGACGTCGAGCCGGGCCGACCCGTGCCCCCAGTAACCGGGCTGGGCCACCTTCGCGAGCACCTCGAGCGGTGCGCGCTGGCCATCGGACACCACGCTGACCGGGATGGCCCCGCCGCTGTCCGAGGCCGCGGCGACCGGCTCGACGGCCCCCGGACCGGACAACGTGAACAGCACGGCCACGCCGGCGACGGGAGCCCCTCCCATCGTACGAACGAAGAAGGTGACCGAGGCGGTCGCCCCGGGATTGATCCGGGATGGGACGGAGCCAGGCGACAGGAGGAGCTCGACCGCCGGCGTGATCTGGACCGTACCCACGGCCGAGCCCTGGTACCCTAGGATCTCGACGACCACGTGGACCGTGTCGGTACTGGCAGCGCTCGCGTTGGGAGCCGTGAAGGCGGAGATCGCGCCGCCGCTGGCGTTGGTGAGCGTCTCGGCCGGGAAAAACGTGCTGGCGTTCGAGTCGAAGAAGCCGAGGGGGACCGACGGCAGCGGGGCCCCGGGGCCGTCCGTGACCACGGCCGTCACGCCGACGGCTGCGAACGCGGGCGCCGTCGCCGCCGAGAGCTGGAGCGCCACGTCGATAGGCACGGGCCCGCCGGTCCATAGGGTGGTGTTGTTCGCTACGGGGGCGATGAGAGGCCCGGAGGCGAGCTCTCCGGGGGCGAGGGTAGCGTGCTGCGCCCGCCCCTGGATTCCCCAGGGGCTCCCGGCGGACCCGATCTCGGTCGCCTGCCCCAGCTGGGGGAGGTACCAACTGCCGGCGCGGAACGTGGCGAAGGCGAGCGGCACTCCGACCGTGGCCGGCACGTAGGTGCTCGGCCCGTACGCGACGTTCACTGAGAAGCTCACCCCCCGGTCCCACGTGATCGCGCTCACTCCACAATCGGTGGTGGCGTTGGCCGCGCTCCCCCCGAACGGCTGACCGTCGATGGAGAGCGTCCAGTTGGTGCCCCCGCCGTGCATGAGGGCGAAGCCGTAGCTCGAATCGACCTGGAGGGTGAAGTTGGTCCAGTAGGCGAGCGAGGTGTAGTTGTCCGTGCGGTTCGAGAACTCCGCCCGAAAGGCCGTCGGAGCGTGACCGGTGTTCTGGAAGATGCCGAAGACGACCTCGACCGTTCCCAGGACGACGGCCAGGCTGACCTGGAACGAGCTGAGCGGAGGCATCGAGATCGGGGTGAACTGGGTGATGTTCGTCTCGACCCCGGTCGCCGGCGCGAGCGCCGAGTCGTTCGGGTAGACGATCTGCTCGGCGGTGCCGCCTCGGAGCTCGGGGCGCAAGCCTTCGGAGACCGTCACCGGCCGTAGCCGAGCGGAGCCGGCAGCTCCCGGCGGGCCGTGGGTCGTCCCGCCGAAGCCGTGTCCGGAGCCTAGCGGCGGGACCGACGGCAGGAGGAGAAGGAGTAGGGCGGCGACGAGCAGCGCGAGCCGGCGCATGATGCCCAAGAATCCGAGCAGGAGTATTATTAGCCGCAGTCCGCCCCCTACGCGCCGACGGCGTAGGCCGGGCAGCCGGCCGGTCCGCAGAATCGGCACGACCCGACCGGGAGCAGGGCGAAGCTCGCCGAGCCTCCACCCGAGACCGCCCGGACCTCGAGGTGGGCGGTGGGAAAGTGGCCGCAGCGGCAGCGGTTCGGGACCGGCGCCGGCGCGCCCCGCTCGGACGTACGGCTTCCCATCGGTCCCTTGGATTCCGGCGAGCGGAAAAGCTCAGCGCGGGTACTCTTTACGCACCCCACCGGATGGCCGGGGCGTGGAGCTGTCGGGCTGCCCGTTCCCCGACGACGCCCGGTACGACGCCGAGAACGACGTTTGGGTACGCGCCGTGGAGCGCTCCTCGCAGGTCCGCCTCGGGATCACCTCGGCCCTGTCGAGCTTCGTCGGACGGGTCCTTAGCCTGCGGCCCCGAACATCGTCCGGCGGCGTGACGGCCGGCGTGAGCCTCGCGACCATCGAGACGGTTCGGTTCACCGGACCTCTGCGGACCCCGGTCCCGGCGCGCTCCTGGCGCGCGAACCCGGAGGCTGTCCGCCGGCCGAGGCTGCTCAACGATGCTCCTTACGGCGAAGGCTGGGCGATCGAGCTCGACGGCGTCGAGCGCACCGACCTCGAGCGGCTCCCCCGGGGGGAGGCGGCCCGAGCGGCGCTCCTCGCACGGGTCGCCGAGCTTCGCGTGCGGTGCGAGGGGCCGGTGCCCGACGTCGAGGTCATCGAACTCGGGAGCGAATGCTCGGCGGTGCTCGCGCGACTCGACACCGAACTCACGCTCCGTGCCCCGGGGGACATCGTGCGGCTGGTCTCCGACGACCCCACGAGCCCGATCGAGATGGTGCGCTGGGCCGACCGGACCGGCCATGCCGTCCTCGGCCACTACTCCGATGGCCCCATCCACCGGTTCGTGGTGCGACGCGAGGCCCGTCCGGAGCCCAAGGTCCGGTCGGCAGCGACCGGCCGTGTCGGGGACGCGACTACGGCTTCTCGATAGGGCTGCGGACCTGGTTGCCCCACTCGGTCCAGGAGCCGTCGTAGTTCCGGACATTGGGGTAGCCGAGCAGGTGGCGGAGCACGAACCAGGTGTGGCTCGAACGTTCCCCGATCCGGCAGTAGGTGATCACCGGGAAGTTGGGCGTGACGCCCTTCCCCGTGTAGAGCTTCTCCAGCTCCTCGCGACTCTTGAACGTCCCGTTGTCGTTGACCGCCTGCGCCCAGGGAATGTTGGCCGCCCCCGGGATGTGGCCCCCACGCTGGGCGTGCTCGGTCGGGTACTCCGGCGGCGCCGTGACCTCGCCGCTGAACTCCTTCGGTCCCCGCACATCGACGAGCTTGAGGGAGCCGGCCTTCACCTTGGGGAGGCTCGCGCGGACCTCGTCGTAGTAGACCCGGAGCTTCTCGTTGGGCTCGCCGGCCGTGAACGAACCGACCGGCGGGGTCACCGGCTCCTTGGGAAGGGGCCGATCCTCGTCGATCCACTTCTTCCGGCCGCCGTTCATGAGCTTGAGGTGCTTGACGCCGTAGTACTCGAAGACCCAGAAGGCGAAGGCGGCGAACCAGTTGTTGAAGTCGCCGTACAGGACGATGGTGGTGTCGGAGCCGATCCCGGCCGATCGGAAGAGCGCCGTGAGCTGCTCGCGCGAGAGCAGGTCCCGGCGTAGGGGCTCGTTGATGTCCTTACGCCAATCAAAGAGGACCGCGCCGGGCACGTGGCCGAGCGCGTAGTTCGCGCTCGGGTCGTAGTCGACCTCGGCGATCCGCACCTTGGGGTCGGAGAGATGTTCGGCGACCCAGTCGGTCTCCACCAGCACGTCGGGGTTCGCGTACGCGGCGCTCATCGTCGGCCTCGGACAGCGCATTCATTTTAGACATATAGGGGTGGCGAAATCTGAAACCTGCGCCCGACTCGACGTGTTCTGCGCCGAAGAACGGTAGCTCCAGCAGGGCATAGGCGCCGATATGGCGCGAGCTCAGTGTCGGCCGCGCTTCGGGAGCTGGTCGTTCGAGACCTCGATCGAGGACTCGTCGAACCCGAGGCGGCCGAGCTCGTCCCGTATGCGGGCCCGGTGGTCGCCTTGGAGGTAGACCTCGCCATCGACGACCGAACCGCCGGTCGCGAGCCGGTTCTTGAGCTGGCGGGCGGTCCCGGGAAGATCGACTCCCGTCGGGAAGCCAGAGATCACGGTGGCCGGCTTGTTGTACCGCCTCGGCTCCACCCGGACCCGGATGCGGGCGCTCTCCCGGTCGAGAGCGCTCAGGATCTCGTCGAACTCGTCGCTACCCATCGAATCGGGGGGCCTCTACGGCGACAAGACGGTCGGGAGGAACGAGATCGGGAGGCGCCGGAACGCTCCGGCGGTAGCGGGTAAGGGGACCGATGCGGTGCGTGGAGCTCCGTTCAACACTGGGTTGGCCTTCCCAAGGCCCGGGGGCCTTTTACGCTTGACCCTCGCGAGGGAGGCCGCGCTAGCGAGGGTCGCGCCAGTCGTACCATTGCAGCGCCAGCGCGGTGCCGACGACCGTCGAAAGGGCGAGGAGCCCCAAGTCGACGAGCGGATTGGAGGGAACGGCGCCCGGCAGCCCCATCACGCCCTGCACCAGGAAGGCCGCGTAGGTCGTGGGAAAGAAGCGGGCCGCATCCTGCCACAGCGGGGGCAGCCGGGTGATCGGATAGTACAGCGGCGAGAGCATCCCGACGAGGGTGAACGTGAGGTTGCCGACCGGCCAGATCTCGCGCTGGCTCTTGAGCCGGCTCGAAACGGCGACACCGATCGAGCTGAACAGCACCCACAGCATCCCGATCGCCGCCGCGAGCGCCGCCCAGCCGAGCACCGAGACGTGCACCTGGGTCTCGAGGACCACCGCGAGAACGACCAGCGCGGGTGCCGCCGCGATCATGTTCGAGAAGGCGACGCCGATGAGGTACCGAACCCGGCCCAGGGGCGAGGCGACGAACATCTCCTGCAGCCGCAGCTGGATCCGCCAGGTGGCCG
>DASYZY010000017.1:0-8370 GCA_035945735.1 Thermoplasmata archaeon | reverse complement strand
AACGACAGCCGCGCGCGCAGGGGACGAAGGTCCACCGCCCTGGGCAGGCGGCGCTAGAGGAAAGCCGTTGACGGGATCCCGGGCACCGGCCCGCCCGGCTGGGGGCCGGACGGACCGGTGGGGGGTGGGCCGCGGGGCAGGGGTTCGCTTCGGCCACGGCCCGAAGGCCGCCTAGTGCACCGGCGTTCCTGCGCCATCGAACGAGCCCGCACCGAAGGGGCCCGAGCGTTCCGCGACGTCACGAGAGGTCGACGGGCGGCGCGCTACTTAGTCGTATTCACGTTAATTTCGTTAATTGAGTGAAAAACCGTTGGACCGGCGGGCCCGGCGCGCTCGCCGAACAGGGCGAGCGCCAGCCGGCCTTGGGGGGTGAGGCGGACCCGTCCTCGGGCGCCGCCCGTCTCGGCCGCCACGAACCGCCAGCGGTTCTCCAGCGGCTCGAGGCGGTTGCGCAACCGGCTGTGCTGGGCCTGGGGGGAGGGCGGTACGCCGGAGCCGTCGGAGGGTCGGTCGAGCCCCAGCTCCCGGATCAGCTCGCGCTTGCGGAGGCGGCCGCCGTGCCGATCGAGCGACTCGAGCACCTCGACGAGCTCGCGCGAGGGGGAGCGCAGCTCGTAGACGCTCACCGGGTCGACCCGCTCGACCACGTCGTTGATCGCGCGCACCTTGGGCGCGCGGCCCGAGTACCAGCTCTTCGAGACCTGCACGTAGTACGGCTCGCCCTTCCAGAGCATGCAGGCGAGCGTGCCGGCGATCGCGGTGATCTTGGTGCCCGTCGAGACGTTCACCCGGATCGGCAGCACCTCCGGCGCCGCCCGGTCGGTGCGTCGTTCGGCGGCGAAGATGGCGCGCAGCTCGGCGAGCGCGCCGAAGACGTCCCAGATGTCGGTGCGCACGACACGGACGTCCACCGGCCAGGGCGCCCGCTCGAGCCGACGCAGGATCTCCGCCAGGAACGGCCGCGCCTGGTCGTCCTGCCGGCGGGTGATGAGGTAGACCCGGTCGGCCCGTTCACGGAGCACCGGCTCCGCCACCCGCTCCACCTCGAAGCCGACCGCGGCCACGTGGACCCGTGCGTGCGGGTCTCCAGGGGGGGACGCGGGCGGCCGGGACACGCGAGGCGGGGAGGCGCGCGAGCGTCGGCGCGGAACCGGCATCGCTCCACCGACGCACGGGCGCCGACTAAAGAGGCTCGGGTCGCGGGAGGGCGGACGGGCGCGCGAACGCTAAGCGGGGGGCCCGGTCTCGGCCGCGCCGTGCCGGAGCCGGAGCGGGAGCGCGATCCCGAGCCACTCCTCGCCGCCGCGTACCGCGCCGCCGTCACCGGGGCCGACGCCTACCGCGCTGTGCGCGCGGCGCTCCGGATCGAGCGCGGAATCCTCCGGGTCGGCAACCGGTTCCTTCCGGCCTCGCGTTTCCGCGACATCGCCTTCGTCGCGCTCGGGAGCGCATCGGCCTCCTTCGCGCTCGCCGCGAACGAAGCGCTCGGCGAGCGCCTGAGCGCGGGCTTCGTCGCCGGCCCGGTGCCGCTGCCGCCCAGCGTACCGTTCCGCTCGGCTCCGCTGGCCCCCGGTGCCCCCGGTTCGCGGGCGGGACGGGCCTGCGCGAACTCGGTGCTCGAGCTCGCCGCCGAGCTCGGGCCGGAGGATCTGCTCGTCGTCCTGCTGAGCCCCGGAGCGCTGGCCGGTCTGTCCGAACCGCCGGCCGGGATGGACGGGGGCGCCTGGGGGACGCTCCTGAGCCGGGCCGCGCAGGTGCGTTCGGCCGCCAGCGCGAGCCGGATCGCCCGGGTCTATGGCGGCGGGGCCGCCGGTGGCCGACTCGCGGCGGCAACCCGAGCGCAGGTCGAGACGCTGATCGTGGACGACGGCTCCGGCCCGGAGACGATCGGTGGGGGCCCGACGATCCCGATCGCCCCCGGTGAGGAGGCCGAGGCCCGCGCCGCGTTGACGGCGTTGGGAACTTCGCTGGACGGGCCCCCGCTTTCGGCGTCCGCCACCCGAGCCGGACTCCAGCGGCCGGTCGTCGTGGCGAACCCCGCCGACGCGATCCGGGCCGCGGGCGATGCGCTCGTCGACCGGCGGTGGATCACCCGGCTCGGGACGCTCAGCACGCCGCTCGGGCCCGAGGCCGCGGCCGAGCTCCTGGTGCGGCGCTCGGAGGAGGAGCTGGCCGCGCTCGGGGGCCGCATCCCCTCCGGCGGAGAGCGCGGACGCAGCGGTTCGGTCGGGCTCGCGGTCTTCCAAGGCTCGACCCTCGGCGGGTTCGAAGGCGCGCGAGCGGCGGGAGCCACCCGGGCGTTCCTCGACGAGGCGCGCCGGCGTACGTCGCGCCGGGACGTGACCATCGCCCTGCTGCCGACCGCCGGCGCCCCCGAGGGGTCGCCGGCGGGCGCCTTTGCGCGGTGGGACCGGGGCGGGGCCGCCCTCGACGGGATGCTCCCGATGCGGGAGGGCGTCACCGATGTCGGTGCGGTCGCCATCCTGCTGTTGCCGGCGGGCGTAGAATCGCCCGGCCAGCGCCTCAGTTCGTCTACGTCGCCGGGCTCTCGGCCGGCCGCGCGAAGTGGCGCTTGAGCGCCATGTACTCGTCGTAGGAGATCTGGCGCCGTGCGCGGACCGCGCCCGCCTGCTTGAGCGACGTTATCTCGAAGGCGCGCAGCAGTTCCTCGATCGGCCGCGCCCGGCTCGGAGCGCGATCCCCCTCGAGCGGAGCCGCGGCGATCGGGCCATCGGCGATAGCGCGGGCCGGCGACGGGGGCTCCCCGCTGAGGGCGGAGGGAGGAGGCCCAGCGCCGGCCTCGTGCAGGAGGTGGGCCCGGAGCCGACCGTACTCGCCCTCGGTGATCTCCCCGTCCTCGCGAAGCAGCTCGACGAGCTCGCCCTGCCGCGGCCGATAGGTCTCGAGGAGCTCCTCCACCGAGCGCTCCCGGGGCGCCGCGCTGCCAAGGTTGGCCGAGCGGATCGCTTCCTCCAGGAGCTCGCGCATCGCGGCGAGCTCGCGCCCGAGCCGCGCGGGATCGACCCGGCCGTCGGTGTCGACCGGAAGCTCCCGGGTGAGTTGGACCCGTTCCGGCGCGGCCGAGCCGGGCCGAACAAGCTCGCGCTCGACGGTGAGTCGCACGGGACCGGCCGGCCCGCTCATCGGCGACCGAGCCCCGGAAGGGAGAAGGAGGTTGCGCTACCGAGGAACGGCGCCGGTACCCGATTCATGGTAACCCGTGTCAACCCAGTAACCGAAGGTAACCTTAAGTACCTATTTACTCTCCTCTAGGTGGTGAAATCCATGCCCGTAGCCCCTGCACCCTCAACCGCGCTTGCCCCAGCGGATCGTTGCCCCGACGGAACCCATTCGGGTCCGTGCCCCCAGGAGAGCCGCTCGGAGTGCCCGGTCGTCGCCGCGATCGGAGTCATCGGCACCGAATGGCGGCTCGCGATCATCCACCGGCTCCTGGACGGTCCGCAGCGCTTCAGCGAGCTGCTCCGCTCGAACCCGCACCTGAACGCGAAGACGCTCTCGGCCACGCTCAAGTTCCTCCAGGGCGCCGGCGTGGTCCAGCGCAACGTCGTCAGCACCCAGCCGTTCGTCGTTGTCTACTCGCTCACGGAGATGGGCATCGGCCTGGGTCCCGCGGCCAAGGAGCTCCGCGACTGGGGCCTCCGATGGCTCCGGCCCCGAGCCGCGGTCGACGCCGGCGTGCACGTCCCCCCGAGCCACCACATCGAGCCCGCGCTACCGCCCCAGACGGCCCCGCGCGTCGCCGCGCTGCGGATCCACCTGCCTCCGAAGACCGCCGTCCCGGTGACCGCGGAGGCCGCGCGCCGTGAGACGCCCCCCCGCCAGGGCGTTTCACGCCCCCTCCCGCCCCGGTTCAAGTAGCCCGGGACCGATCTCGAACTACCACCCCGAAGGTCCCTGACCAGATCGCCATAGGGAGGCGGCACCGCGCCTCCGGCGTGACGCAGGGACCTTCACCCCGTGATCCTCGATTTCCTCTATCTCCTTCCCTTTCGTCCCGAGACGGAGTCATCGTTCACCGTTCCGGTGCCGCCACCGGCTCGACCTCGGCGATCGGAATCCTCGCGCACAATCTTCCGGCGATGAGTTCCGACGTACCGAGATGGCCACCGCACTCCCGCGCCCGCCGTCCGCCCCGTCGAACTCTCCGGACCGATAGGCCGCCCCGCGCGCCCCGGCCCGATCCTCGAGCCCGGCGCCCCGCGGCCCGCGAACCCCTTGCGCAGCCGGCGCCCGGAACGTAGCCTCGCTCCATCGCGCCCGGTCGAGGTAGCGTAGCGGCTCGACCTCGACCCGCGCCGCATCCACCGCGTCCCGGTCGCCCGACCGTCCTCCCTGCCAGCGCCGTCCGGCCCAACGGGTGCCGGATCGGGTCTGCGCCCGGGGAGGGGCCCCCACTGCCGACTCGTGGGCTCCTCCCCGGGGACCCGCGGGGCAGGGGCCGGAAGGCTCGAATGAGCGCCACCGGCGGGAAGACCCGCTCCGTCTCGGAACCGTTTCCGTCCCGACCCGAACACCCCGTCGCCCAGAGCGTGCCGGCGTACGTCCGCCGGCTCGGTCGGGTGCGCGTGCCGATCGTCCTCGGCTGCGCTCCCTGGGCGACGCTGTACGAGCTACCGGACCACCGGCGCCTCTGGTGCCTCCGCCTCTGGGAAGGCGACCGGCCCGTTGCCCGGTGCCTCGCGACGAGCGCGTTGCTCGCCTACGCGCGCCGGAGCGGCTTGGTCGAGCTCGAGCGCGAGATCCGGGCGCTGCTCGCGGCGGCGGATGCGCGCCCGTAGCCCGGGCCCGATCGCCCTCGCCGTCCCTCCGACGAGCCCCCCCGAGCGGGTCGGAGAGGCGTTCGCCCGCGGCGCGCTCGAGCTCGCGCGCCGACCTCGGGGGAGCGTGCTGCTTGCCGAGGAGCGCCAGGGCGCGCCGGGCTGGGAGCTCCGCCTCGTGGGCGAGGAGGGGCTCCTCGAGCTCTTCGCCCGGGCCTTCGCCGAGGCCGGTGTCCGGCTGGATCCGGTGCCGAACGGGCCGTCCCATCTCCCGACCCCCGAGGCCGGGAACGGCGAGTTCGGCGTCGTGGAGCCGGTCGCCCCGGCGCCCGCCGAGGCCGCTGCGCGACGGGATCGGGTCCCCGTACGCACCGAGCCGATCGATCGGTCCGAGGCGGAGACGCTCCCGGCCGCCCCGGCGCTGGCGGGCCCACGTCCCTCGGCGAGCGGACTCTGGTTCGCGCTGCAGAGCCATGTGGTGCCGGACGGGAAGGGCTCGCTGGACCTGTGGGTCCGGCTGTGCGCCCACCGGCGGGAGGGGACGGGAAGCCCGGTGGAGGCGGCAGCGCCCGAGCTCACCGCCCGCGGCTCGCTCCTGGGGCTGGCCGTGGGAGCGGTCACCGCCCTGGGCGTTCGCCGCCGCCTCGCGCGCGAGTGGCGCACCGGCGCGGTCCACGGGTTTCGCTCGGCGCGTCCGTTTCCGGTCGATCCGGCGCTCGCCGGACGGCTGCTGGCCGCCGGCGTGCCCGGTCCGGAGCCGGCGGCCGCCGAGCTGGGGCACACCATCTGCTTCGGCGCCTCCGGCTCCGGCAAGAGCGCCTTCCTGGCCGACCTCGCCCGCCAGCGAGTACGGGCCGGGGCACCGAGCGTGGTCCTCGACCTGCACGGCACGCTCGGGCCGGAGCTGATCGCCGGGCTGGACGCGTCGGAGCGGGAGCGGATCGTCGCGATCGACCCGAGCGCCCCGGGTCCGGCCGTCGGCCTTCCGCTCCTGCGCGGCGGGAGCCCGGCGGAAGCCGAGCTCGAGCGGGCGCAGCTGCTCGCGGCCCTGCGGCGGCTCGGGGCGCGCGACGGGGAGGTTTACTGGGGGTTCCGGATCGACCGGGTGCTCGAGAGCTTCCTCGCGTTGGCCCAGGAAGGCGGCGGGGACCTCCGCGAGCTGGCGGCCCTGCTCACGGACCCCCACCGGCGCGAACTGGCGCGGGCGCGCACCGGCTCGCCGGCGCTCGCGGCGTTCCTCGAGGAGCTGCCCGCACTGCTTCGACGCAACCCGGAGTTCCTGTGGCCGGCCACCGCTCGACTCGGTCGGCTGCTCCTGTCGCCCCGGCTGCTCGCCTGCGTCGCGCCCCGGGGGCCGGGGATCGAGCCGCTCGCGCTCTTCGCCTCCGGCCGCAGCCTGCTCCTGCGGCTGCCGATCGGCGAGCTCGGCCCGGAGAGCGCCGAGCTCCTCGCCACGCTGCTGGTCACGCGCGTCTTTCTCGACCTGGCCCGGCGGGGCACGGAGGGAGGAAGGGCGGGACCGGGCGTGCTCCTCTTGGCGGACGAGGCGCATCGGCTCTCCCCCTATCTGCTGACCGAGATCCTCGGCGAGGGCCGGAAGTTCGGCCTGGGGGTCGTCGCCGCGACCCAGTACCCCGAGCGGCTCGATCCGCAGGCCCGGGCGGCGGCCGCCGGGGCCGCGAACCGGCACCTCCTGTTCCGCCTGCCCCGTTCTCTCGCGCGGGAGGCCGGGCGCTGGGCCGGCCTTCCGCCGGAGCTGGCCGAGCGGCTGCTGCCGACCCTCCCGCCCGGCAGCGCGGTCGAGGCGGTCGTCGGGCCGCGCGCGCCGCGTCGGCTCGTCCGCGTGGCCCCGCCCCGCTGTCCCGATCGGGCGGGATGGAACGCGCTCGTCGAGCGCAGCGCCCGCGAGTTCGGCGCGGAGGAGGCCGAGGAGGAGCCCTGCCCCGAGCCGGAGCTCCGTCTGGCCCTGCTTCGGCTCGACGGACCGGGCGCGCTCCCCGCGACGGGAGACCTCGACGATTCCGAGGAGCGGGCCCGCCGCGAGCTCCTCCGGCGGCGCTGGGCCGAGCGGGCTCCGGCGGGCTGGTCGCTCACCCCGGAAGGGGCGCGGGCCGCTTCGACGCTCGCCCGGACCGGAGCGGTCCGAGAGAGCGAGACCCATCGCGCCCTGCTGCTCGCCAGCGCCCGGATCCTGGCCCGGAAGGGCGCTCTGCTCGAGCTGCCCCGGCAGGGCGGCTTCGACCGGCCAGTGCCCGATGGGCTCCTGCGCCAGCTCGGACCCGGGCCCACCGTGGGTCCGACGGCGCTGGCGCTCGCGGTCGATCGGGCCCGCGCCGGCTGGGCCTGGCACGCGTTCCACGGCCGCGACGTCTTCGTCGAAGCGGAGGTCTCCGGCGCCCTTCGGCCCGAGCGGATCCGGCACGGGCTGTCCAAGGCGCGGCGCCAGGGTGCGTTCGTGCTCTTCATCGTGCCGGACGCCGGCCGGGCCCGGCGGGTGCGGGCGGTGCTGGTCCGCTGCGGCGCCGGACGGGAGGAGGCGAGCGTCTGGACCCTCCGCGTGCCGGCTCCGCCAACGGAAGGATGAAGGCCCACGCGCTGCGCAGGGTGTGCGCGCGTTCCTCGCGATCCCGATCGCGGCCGATCGGCTCGCGGAGCTGCCCGCCCGGATCGAGGAGCACCTCACCCTCCACTTCTTCGGCGACCTGCCCGAGGAGCGAGCGGGGGCCATCCCCGCCGCCCTGACGTCGGCCGCGCAGGAGGGAGCGCCCTTCTCGATCGAGCTCCGCGGGATCGGGGCGTTCCCGACTCGCGAGCGCCCCCGGGTGCTCTGGGTGGGGGTGGGGGAGGGCGCCGAACCGCTCGTCGCGTTGCAGGGCCGGATCGAAGCCGCGCTCGCCGCCGTCGGGCTTCCGGGCGAGCGCCGGCCGTTCCAGCCGCACGTGACGCTCTTCCGCATCCACTCCCCGCACGCGCGCGAGCACGCCCAGCGGCTGCTCGCCTCGGAGGGCGACCGGTCGCGCTCCTTCGGGCGCGTGCCGGTCGACGAGGTGGTCCTCTTCTCCAGCCGATTGACTCCGCAGGGGGCCGAGCACCGCGCGCTCCACCGGGCGCGGCTGGGCTCGTCCCCGATCTAGCTCTTTCTCGACGCTCGGAAGCACCTCCCGCGCGGACCTACCCCTTTAACTCCCCACCCACCGCTTCCGCGACGCGCGGGGCGCCGGCCCGCGCGGGGTGGCCACATGCGACGGGCGGCAGCCGCGGCGCTCGAGCTGGCCGTGGTGCTGGCCCTGGTCATACCGGTCCTGCCGGTCCTCCCGCATTCGAGCGCGCCCCTCGCCGGAGAGCCCGCGTGGGCGGGAGGGATCGGCGCGACCGGTTCGTCCAGTCCCTGCGGCGCGGCCGTGGCCGGTGGATTTTCGGGGACGCTCCACGAGTACGGCACCCTGAGCCCGGTGCCGGCGGTCTCGGGCGTGCTGCTCGAGTACAATTACACGATCGAGACTAGCTTCCAGCCCTCCGGCTCGGGCTCCACCCAGGTCACCTGCCCGTCGTCCACCTCGACGGCCACCACCAATGCGACCGGGGGATTCTC
>DASYZY010000016.1:0-1666 GCA_035945735.1 Thermoplasmata archaeon | reverse complement strand
CATCGGCGCGGAGCTCGAGCCGGGCCATGACGCGGCGTTCGACCTCGGCCGCGTGGGCCCCGAAGCTGCCGCCGGTCCCCACGGCGCCGGCCATCTTGCCGACGGCCAGCCGGGGACGGAGCTCGTCGAGCCGGCGGCGGTGCCGCAGGAACTCGGCGGCGAAACCGGCGAGCTTGTAGCCAAAGCTGGTGGGCACCGCGTGCTGTCCGTGGGTCCGCCCCACCTCCGCGGTCGCGCGATGGCGCTGGGCGAGCTCCGCCAGGGCGCGCACGAGGTCGGAGAGATCCTCCCGGAGGACGCCGAGCGCCTCCTTGTGCTCCAGGCCGAGGGCGGTGTCGGTGATGTCGGCGCTCGTCGCACCGTAATGGACCCAGGCCCCCGCCTCACCGGCGGCCTCCGCCAAGGCACCGGCAATGGCCATCACATCGTGGCGGAGCTGGGCCTCGAGCTCGTCCACGCGCTCGATGCGGACCGCGCCACCCGACGCCGCGACCTCGATCGCGGCGGCGGCCGCATCGGGCACCATGCCGACCTCCGCCTCGCTCCGCGCGAGCGCCGCCTCCACCCGCAGCGCGCGTTCGAGCCGTCGCTCGCGCGAGAAGAGCGTACGCAGTTCGGCCCGACCGTATCGGAACTCGAGCGGGCAGAACAGGCTGCCCTCTTCCCCGCTCACAGGGGCTCGACCCAGAGGTGCGTATTTATCCCTCGCGCACCGAACCTCGACGGTCGGACGCCGGCCAGCGTCTTGTAGCGTTGCTCGGGTCGGGGAGAGGGATGGAGCGATCGGTCGTGGCGTTGGGGGGGAACGCGCTCGAACCCGCCGGCGGCGACGGCTCCTGGGCCGAAGCCCAGCGCACCATGCGCGGGGCGACCCGCGCCCTCTCCCTCGCGATCCGCGAGGGGGCCGAGCTGATCCTTACCCACGGCAACGGCCCGCAGGTCGGCGCCCTCCTGCGCCAGAACGAGCTCGCCGAGCGAGAGGCCCCCCCACGGCCGCTCGACGTCCTGGTCGCCGAGAGCCAGGGGGAGATCGGCTACCTCATCTCCGTGGAGCTCGAGGCGGCGCTGGCCCGGGACCGTCAGCCGAGGACCGTGCTCTGCTTCCCGAGCCGAATGGTCGTCGACCCGAAGGACCCCGCCTTCGCCGCGCCCTCCAAGCCGGTCGGCCGGTACTACACCGAGGCGGAGGCGAACCTGCTCCGCAAGAACCGGGGTTGGATGCTCGAGCGCGACGCCGCCCGCGGAGGTTGGCGGCGGCTCGTCCCCTCGCCGAAGCCGCTACGCTGGGTGGAGCAGGAGGCGTTCCGGGAGTGGCTCTCGCGGCGTCGACCCGAGGCGAGCGTTCCGATCGTCGCCGGCGGCGGCGGAGTGCCCGTCGTCGAACGAAGCGGGGGCCGGTTGGAAGGGGTCGAAGCGGTCATCGACAAGGACCACGCCGCGGCGCTCGTCGCCTCGGTCATCGGGGCTCGCCGCCTGGCCATCCTCACCGACGTGCCCGGCGTCGCCATCGGGTTCCACAAGCCCTGGGAGCGCTGGCTCGGCGAGGTGTCGGCCAGTGAGCTCCGAGCGCACCTCGCCCGAGGGGAGTTCGCGGCCGGCAGTATGGGGCCGAAGGTCGAGGCCGCTCTCGCGTTCCTGGCCGCCGGCGGAAAGCTGGCGACGATCA
>DASYZY010000015.1:0-5399 GCA_035945735.1 Thermoplasmata archaeon | reverse complement strand
CCGCGCCACATCGCCATCTCGCTGACGGGGGAGCCGACCCTGTATCCCAAGATGAACCGGTTCCTCGAGCTCTGCGCCGAGCGCGGCATCACGACGTTCCTCGTCACGAACGGCACCAACCCCGACGGCGTCCGGTCGCTCGATCCCCTGCCCACCCAGCTCTACGTTTCGGTGACGGCCCCGAACCGCGAGGTGTTCGGCCGGCTCACCCTGCCCACCGATCCCCACGCCTGGGACCGGCTGCTGGAGACGCTCGACATCGTTCGCGACCTCCCGACGCGTCGAGTGCTACGGCATACGCTGGTCCGGGGTTGGAATCTCGGCTGGTCCGATCAGTACGCCGAGCTCGACGCCCGCGCGCGGCCCGACTTCATCGAATCGAAGGGGTACGTCTACATGGGGCGCTCGCGACAACGCCTGACGCCCGCCCACGTGCCCGAGCACGACGAGATCCAGCACTTCGCCTCGGAACTCGCCGAGCGAACCGGCTACCGCCGCCTCGACGAAGCGCCGGAATCCAAGGCGATCCTCCTCGGGCGCCCCGGGTGCGATCGATTCCTGCCCGGGCTCGCCCCGGCGCTGCCATTCGAGGGCGCCCCACTGCCGATGGCCATCGGCTAGTCACGGGGAGGCCGGGCGCCCGGCTCGGAGCAGCGATTCCAGATTCGATCCGTACGCCATCGCGGCCGCCCAGTGGGCATACCGAGCCGGGACCGGGGCCAGCGCCTCCGGGCTCGGGGAGGCTCCGGTGCGCCTTCGATGCGCGGCCTCCTGTTCGAGGTCGTCGAAGTACCGAAGCAAGGGCGGGAGATCCGTGGGGCCCCCCAGGCGCCCGTGACCCGGGACGACGTGCGTGAACCGAAGGGCCGAGATCTCCCCGAGGATCCGGCGCCACTCGGCCAGCTTGCCGTCCTCGATGGACGGGTGGTTCTCGATCGTGAGCAGATCGCCGAGGGCGAGCACCCCGTCGTCGGGCAGCTCAAGGAAGGCGTCGCTGGAGGTGTGGCCGCCGCCGAAGCTCCGGAGACGGGCGAGCCGCCGCGTCCCGTGCACCTCGAGGATCCGTTCAAAGGTCATGTTGGGCGGGGTGATCCGGAGGGAGTCGAGGCTATCGATCACCCCAAGCGCCATGTTTCGGAACCGGCGCGTATCGGTCTCCGACCACCGCGGCTGCTCGAGGAACTGGAGGAATCCTTCGAACTCCCGCTTCTCCGCCGCCGCATCGAACTCCACCAGCTCCCGGATCCGGTCCCGGGTCTCGCGGGTCGAGACGATCCGCGCCCGCGGGAACGCCTGGTTGCCCCGGATGTGGTCGTTGTGCTTGTGGCTGTTGACGACCAGCTGCGGTCGATCCCCGAAGCGATGGATCGCCTCGGCGCGAAGCGCGAGCGCCGCCGCCGGCGTGTAGCCGGTGTCGAAGACGAGCGTCTCCTGCCCGAGGTCGACGATCAGCGAATTGCAGAGGGCGGAGCCCTCGGGCGACGCGATCGCGGCGACGACGCCGTCCGCGACTTCCTCGAAGACGTACTGGGAGCTGGCGGGTGACGTCACGGCGATCCGCCTGTCTCCTCCGGCCGACGACGCCGAAGGCACCGACCAAATGGCGGGTTCATATCGAAGCGTGGTTGCCGAGACGCGAGGAGACCACGCGCAGGACGGTCGTTAGACGAACTTCCAGTTCAGGACTTCGACCAGGACGGCGGCGCCGATCCCGAGGATGAGGATGATGTACGGGTCGATCTTGATCGACTTCGTCTCCTCCATGTCGTAGTACTGGATGAGCCCCGCGGCGGAGGAGAAGCCGCGATTCTTGCTCTCGGGGGGCATGCCGGTTGTGAGGTGGGCGGCGTTATTTAACGCTGTACCGGGAGCGGCCGGGGGGCTTCCCTAGCGGTAGCGACCCAGCAGACCGCCGAGGACCGAGTCCTCGATCGTGTCGCGGAACGCCGCGCTGAGCCCCGGCGCCGCGCTGTACATGGCCCCCGACATCGCCCGCTCGAGGAAGGGACGACGGGGTGACACGCGCACGGTTTTCGACGCCCGCACTCCGGTGGCAGCGGCCAGAGCCTCGAGCGCGTCCTCCCGGTCGCCGAGGGCATCCACGAGATGCCGGCGCAACGCCTCGCTGCCGCTGAACACCTCGCCGGTCGCCAGCGCTTCGATCTCCGGAACGGGCCGCTGCCGGGCCTGGGCTACGAGGGCCACGAACTGCCGGTATCCCTCCCCCGTGCGTCGCAGGGCGAGCTCGCGCTCCTCGTCGGTCAGCGGTCGGACTCCCGCGTAGGCGTCCTTGTGCCGGCCCTGGTGGATGAGCTCGACCGACACGCCGAGCTTCTCCAACAGTCCCTGTACCGCGATGTGCGGGGCGATCACCCCGATCGAGCCGACCGCCGAATCGGGATAGGCGAATACCTTGCGGGCGCCAAGCGCGGCGAGGTAGCCGCCGGAGGCGCCCACGGCGCCGATCGAGGCGAAGACGGGCTTCACACGGTCGAGCCGTTTCAATGCGGCGAAGAGGTCGTACGAGGAGACGGAGCTGCCGCCCCCGCTCGAAATGTCGAACAGCACCCCCTTGATCCGGCGGCGACTCCTCAGAGCGTGCAAGAGTCCGAGGTACGGCTCCACCGACCGTTCGCGGATCGTGCCTCGGAAGGAGACGAGAGCGAGGAGCTCGCGCATGCTCGAGCCCCAATCCGACGCGCGCCCTCATTAGCTCCGCCGCCGCCGACCGCGTCGGCCGTGCGCGCCGAGACAATAGTAAAGTAGCGAGACCCGTCCCCTCGCCGACGAGGTCCGATGCCGTCGGAGGAGAGCGCGGTCTGGGTCGAAAAGTACCGGCCCCGGACTCTGGGAGACATCTCCGGCCAGCAGGCCGTCATCCCGCTCCTGCAGGCGTACGCCCGGAACAAGTCGCTCCCCCACCTGCTCTTCGCTGGCCCGCCCGGTACCGGGAAGACGACCGCCGCGCTGGCACTCGCGCGCGACCTCTACGGCGAGGAGTGGCGTCAGAGCTTCCTCGAGCTCAACGCGAGCGACGAGCGCGGCATCGACACGGTCCGGACGACGATCAAAGAGTACGCCCGGAGCGCACCGATCGGCGGAGTCGGGTTCAAGATCCTCTTCCTCGACGAGGCGGACAACCTCACCGCCGAGGCCCAGGGCTCGCTCCGCCGGATGATGGAGCGCTACGCGGCGAGCTGCCGGTTCGTCCTGTCGTGCAACTACTCCTCGCGGATCCTCGAGCCGATCCAGTCCCGGTGCGCCGTGTTCCGGTTCCGAGTGCACTCGGAGCCGGACATTCGACACCAGGTCGAGCGCATCGCCAAGGCCGAGCACCTCACGATCGACGCGCCAGCGCTCGCGTCGCTCCTGAGCGCGGCCAATGGGGACATGCGCCGCGCGGTCAATCTCCTGCAGCTGGCGGCGGGCTTCTCCACCGCGATCGACCTGCCGCTCATCGAACGCCTCGCCACCACGCCGCTCCAACGGGAGATCCAGGAGTTGCTCGGCCTCGCCCTCGACGACCGATTCGAGGAATCCCGGAAGCTGCTCGTGAACCTGTTCGCCGAACGGGGGGCGAGCGGCGAGGACATACTTCGAGCCATCCACAGCTATCTCCCTCAGGTCCCCGCGCAGCAGCTTCCGGACCGGGAGAAGCTCCGGCTGCTCGAGTACCTCGCCGAGGTCGACTACCGGATCTCGGAGGGGGCGAACGAGCGGATCCAGCTCGAGACCGTGCTCGCGCGGCTCGCACTCTCGCGCTCTCCAGCAACGCGATGACCCGCCAGCGGCGCATCCACGACAAGCCCGTGGTCTATCGGCGCGCCGTGGCCACCGGGGAGCTGCGCCTGTCGGCCCGCGCCCGTCGCGCGATCCGATCCGGGACCGTGGAAAAGGGCGACCCGCTCCGGATCGGCGAGGTCGCAGGGCTGCAGGCGCTCAAGCGGACCAGCGATCTCATTCCGCACTGTCACCCCGTGCCGATCACCGGTAGCCGGGTAGAGCTCCGGTCGACTTCGACGGGCGTCCGGGCGACCGTCGAGGTCGAGGCGTTGTATCGGACCGGCGTGGAGATGGAGGCGCTCGTCGGCGTGAGCATCAGCTTGCTCACGGTGTGGGATACCGTCAAGTACCTCGAGAAGAACGCGGCGGGCGGCTACCCGTCGACCCGGCTCGGTCCGGTGCGGGTGCTCCAGAAGGAGAAGCGATCGATGGAGGCCTCGGCATGAGCTCCGGACCGGCGGCCACCAGTCGGCACCATCTGCTCGGCCAGCGCTCCATCGGCTTCTGCGTGCTCACCGTCAGCGACACGCACACCGAGGAGGACGACGTGTCGGGTCACCTCGCGGTGGAGCTGCTGACCGGCGCCGGCCACAAGGTCGTCCACTACGGGCTCGTCGCCAACAGCGTGGCCGACGTCCGCGATCGTCTGGAGCCGTACCTGGGCGAGATCGCTGTCGAGGCGGCGATCACGGTGGGCGGCACCGGGGTCAGTTCGCGCGACCTGTCGGTCGCCGCGTTGGAAGGGATGGGCGGTCGCCTGCTGCCGGGATTCGGGGAACTGTACCGCAACGTGAGCTTCGGCGAGATCGGTCCGCTCGCGTGGCTGAGCCGCGCCGGTGCGTACCTCATCCACAACAAGCCGGTCTTCGCCCTGCCCGGCTCGGAGCGAGCGGTTCGGACCGCGCTCGAGAAGCTGATCGTTCCCGCGGTCCAACACCTCGTCGAAGAACTCGAACGATAGGGCTAGGCCGTTCGGGAAGCCAGTTACCGGTACGGCGAGCCCGATCGATATCGAGGCCTGACCGACCGGTTCCCGGAGATGGGTTTCCCCTAGCGGCAACGAAACCTCGGTCTAGGGCCAGGCCGCGACCGCCGTAGCGTTCGGCCCTGAGCCTCGCCCGGCAGTGCACGTTGGTCGACGGGGCGGATGGGCAAACCCATCTCGCTAGGCCCCGTAAGCGGTCGCCAGGCGGGTACGAGCGCGAGCACACGCGTCGGGAGGCACTCCAAGACTTCGCCGAACCGACGGCTCGAGCGCCCGGCACCCTGGTGGATGCTTCGAGCCAAGCTGCCGTTCGCCAAGCTTGAAGAGCCGCGGCCTGGTGCGTCGGGAGATGACCCGGCCTACCCGCGCTTGGGCGGGTCGAACCGACCTGCGCCCGAACGCCCGGAGGGCAGACCGTAGGTCGGGGGTTGGGAGCCACAGGCCGAGCGCTCCGTGGCTCTTGCTGGCCACCTTGGTCCTCGTCCTAGTTTCGGGAGCGAGTCCGGCGGCGTCAGCTTCCCCATGGACGGCAGACGGTCCGACGGCCCGTGTGCTCGCTGCGATGTCGCAGGCGTTGCCCGCTCCGTCGGCTGGCATCGGCACCGGCCTCACGGTGGGCAGCTCGGCGGTG
>DASYZY010000014.1:0-8843 GCA_035945735.1 Thermoplasmata archaeon | reverse complement strand
GCCACGCGCTCCCGGAGGAGCGCGCTCGCCGAGAGCATCTTCGGGCCGACGAAGGCGCCGAGTAGACTCACCGCGAGGAAGAGGACGAGCAGCGGAGCGATGGTCTCGATGACCGAGAGCGAGAGCAGGAGGAAGATGAGGAAGGGAACGTACCGTCGCCGCGTGAGGAAATAGATCGTCGCCAGCACGAGCACCGGCAAGAAGACCTCCATGTCGAAGGTGGTCCACGCGAGGTCCATGGTGATCGGCGACAGCAGGTAGGCGAGGCCGAGCCCGAATCCCCAGATCGGTGAACCGAGGCGGCGGTGGGCGAGGCCATAGACAGGCAGTGCGCCGAGCGCCAGGGCGATGGCCTTGAAGACGAGCAGGGTGGGCGGGGAAGCGAAGAGGGCGTAGAATGGGACGATCAGGAACAGGAACGGGGAGAAGTGCACGGCGAAGTACGTGCCCCCGGTGCCGGCCGGCAGGTTCGACGTGTACGTGAACAGCTGCGACTGGAACGCGGCGGTGTAGAAGCTCTGGTTGAACGAGCCGAAGTCCTGCGAGAAGGTGTAGAACGCGTTGTACGCCTGGACCTGAAGCCACGCGATCACGGTCGCGTCGAGAACGATGGCGAACAGCAGCAGGCCTAGCCAGCGATTGGGTCGCTCGAAGCCCAGCGCGGCGAACACCGTGTAGATCGACCGCCGGAGGCTTGGCGCGCCCCCCTTGTTCGTCGGGCCTGCCTGCGCGGCCGACGGCTCGGGCGACGGGGCGAGTTCCTCAGCGCCGGCGCTCGAGCCGCCCGGAGAACGCAGGACCCCGGGAGGGACGCCCGAAGCTGCCGGAGGCTGCGCGGGGGGTGGCGTGACCGTTCGCCTGACTTCCGCGCCCGGCGCCGGATCCCCCGGCGGAACTCCACTCACGGAGGGCTTCGTCCCGGAGGAGAACGCGGAGAAGCCGGAGCGGGAGCCGCCGCGGGGGGGGCCGCCGGGGCCGGGGGTGCCCAACGACGGACCGAGCCGGGTGATCCCCCGCCTCCCCGAAGCTTGGCGCGGATGACCAGCATTACGATCACCAGGACCAGCAGCACGCCGAATCCTTCGGCCGCATACTCCCACAACGGCGTACTCGAGCCCGCCGGCGCGACCGTGACGGTCAGATTGGTGAACGCGACCGTGTCCTGGCCGTCGGCGTCCGCCACGCTCACCTCGATCTCGAATGTGCCTGCGTTCGTCGGGGAGCAGGTGAACTGCGCGAGGTCAACGGAGACGCATCCGCCCGGAAGCCCGAGGTATTGGTAGGTGAACGGAGCGGTCCCGGTCCCGGCGGCGAGTCCCACCTGGACGGTCAGAGTCCGACCGGTGATCGAGGGCGAAGGCAGGACGGTGAACAGCGAAATCCGTGGCAACGCGTCGATCGTCCAGTTCGCCGTGCCCGAGGTCACCGTCAGCGGGCCGAGCTTGACCGTGACGTAGACCGACTGGCTACTGACCTGGGAGGGATCGCAGGTCAACGTGCTGCGATTCGCGGTCGAGCAACCCGTTGGGAGGCCGTTCCACACGATGGCTCCGGCCGCGCCTCCCCCCAGGACGAGAACCGACAATTGCACCGCCGTGTTTACGTCCGACACCGAGGGCACGAACGGGGCTAGGACCGCGAGCGGTAGGGGTCCGGCGAACCAGCTATCCGACAACAGGTTGCCGCCAGCGGCGCGCCCGCCGACGAGGAGCGGATACGTGGTCACATTGAACGCCGGGCTCGCCCGGCCCGGAAGCGGGGCGAGCGCCATCGTCGCGGCGCCCCGAGCCCCGGGGCCCCGGCCCGAGCCAGTCGAAGCCGCCACCCAGCCGGAGGCGTTGTACGTCCACGCGTCACCGAGCGCCGCCGCGCCGGCCCCAAATCCGCCGAACATCAAGGTGGCGCCGGCGGCCGGATCCAAGGACACCGCCGCGTCGTAGCGAGCCGGCGGCGGGCTATTCGCGCTGAGCTCAGTCCAATCGAACTTCCCGGATTGGTTCGTGTAGATCCAGGTGTCCCGGTACAGCTTGTTCAGCCCGGGGGCCGTGGAGTAGCCTCCGAAGAGGACCAGACCAGAATTCGCGGGAGTTGACGCGTTCTGGTACCAAAAGAAGGCGGCGCCGGCGCGGTTCGGGGGAGTACCGGTGCCGCCGAGCGTGTTGGGCGTCCAGTTGCCCTTGCTCAGCCACCAGACCTGCCCACTCGGTCCGCCGGCCTCCGCCCCGCTGAAGAGCACCACCGCGCTCGCCGCCGGATCGTAGGCCATCGCCGGGAACTGACGGGGCTTGGGCTGACCCGAGGCCATGTCGAGTGACCAGTGCCCGGCGGCGAACAGCCACGTACGGGCCGCGATGCCCGTAGAGTTGTTCCCGCCGAACAGAACGAAGTAATCCATGGCCGCATCGTAGGCAAGCCCAGCGCCCCAGCGCGGTCCGGGCGGGGAAACGGAGGACAGCTCGGTCCACGCTCCGCTCGCGAACTCCCAGGTATCGCTGAGGACCGCCGTCCCGTTCTCACCTCCGTAGAGCAGCAGGAGATTGTCGTCGGGATCGTAGGCTGCGCTCGCATTCGTTCTGGGGCCCGGTCCCCGGAGAAGCCCGGAGCTAATGTTGACCCAGCTGAGTGCGGTGGCGCTCGGGCGCACGGCGGGGTTCGCTGAACGCTCCGACGCGCCGTGCGCCGAGCCGGCAGCCCGGGCATAGGCCTCGAGGTGCACCGGAATGTTGGACTGGGTCGCAGGCAAGGATGGCGGCTGTGAGGGACCGGGGCCGGGGACTCCCAGAGCAGGGAGAACGGATAGGAGAAGAAGGAGCACCCCACTGATCGCTCCGGCGGCGCCCGCCCGGCCCCACAGGCTGTGCTCAGGTCCAGCTCGGTCGAGAGCCGCTCGACCGCCTCGAGGCCGACTAGCTGCCGTCATGTCGTCCTCCAGAAGTGGTGCGTCCGCACGGCCCTAGGTTCCGCACGAGCTAGCGCACGATTGACGTGAGCTCAACTCGCCTCGTTCGGCCGCCGGCGCAGGTTCGAGTGAACTCGTCATTGCACTGGTGCAGTCCGGCTCGGCACATATCCCCGGACGACCCGGCCGCCCATGGAAGGCCCGCCTCATCGGGCCGGAGTTAAAACACCTTGTATGCGCATATAGACGTGCTTTACCAGGATTCGGCCCGGGCGTCCTGGCCGCTGCCCAGCGGGCGATTCTGCTGGGGTCCGGAGCTCGCGCATTGCCTTGAACACTTTTCGGCCGCGTGTATGGATCCCCCCGGCGATACACCCGCGTACCAGGAGCGCGGTTGCTAAGTACAGGGCCGGCTGCTCCCCGCGCCCAGTACGTATGCATAGGGGTCGGCCGAACGTGAGGGTTGTCCGGTTCCGGGCGGTAGGGGCCGATCGAAGCCTGCTCAGCGGTCGTCTGCGGCCCACCAGCGTTAGGTCGTCGTCGTGCTTCCCGAAGCCCCAGGAGCGAGGGGGCCGAACGTGAGCGAGTCGGCCCGACCCGATGTGGTCGTCGTCATCTTCGACGCGCTTCGCGCGGCCGAGTTCCCCGGCGGCCCCGATGCCATCGGCCGGATGCCGTTCACTTCGAAGCTTCTCGCCGAATCGATCTACTTCCCTCGCGCCACTAGCGTGACCCCGTGGACCATCCCGGCGCACGCGAGCGCCTTCACCGGCCTCTATCCCTGGGAGCACGGCTGCCATGCCAAGAACAACCTCGTCCTGAGTCCGAGCGTTCCCCGACTTCCTTCGGCGCTCCGGACGGTAGGGTATCGCTCGCTGTTGCTCTCCTCCAACCCGCTTGTCTGCCCCCGCTTCGGCCTCGCCGACGGCTTCGACGAAGCCGGCTGGGGGATCTGGCTCGAGACGTACCTGCGCCGGTTCCGCACACAGCGGCCGCCGTCGACCCTGCAGGACGAGCGCGCCGAGTCGACCTTCCTCGGGCACTTCCGCGACGGACCCATCGGTCGCGTCGTGATCAACTCGACCGAGGCCGCCTTCCGCTACCCCTTCCTCTTCGACGTCCTCGACCAGATGCACCAGAAGCTCGCCGGAGGCAACGGCGGCCGAGACATCTCCACCTCCCCATGGATCGAGCCTTCGCTCGCCGATTGGGTCGGCCGCCAGCCGAAGTCGACCCCCCTGTTCTGCGCGATCAACATCTGCGACACGCACGAACCGTACTACTGGCCCCCCGGTTGGGCGGACGGCCTCGGCGCATGGTGGTCTCGGGCGAAGGTGCGCCAGGATTTCGTGAAGTGCATCTCGGGGGAATGGAAGCCCAACGAACGCGAGCTGAAGGTCCTCCGGGACCTCTATCTGTTCACCGTGGAGAACACCGATCGTCGACTGGCCCAGATCGCCCGGATCTTCCAGGACGCCGGCCGGTGGGAGAACACGATGCTCATCGCCACGAGCGACCACGGTCAGGCGTTCGGCGAGCACGGCGAGCTCTTCCACCTGAACGGGGTGATCGACCCGATGCTCCGAGTGCCGATCATCTATCGTCCGGCCGGCGGCGCCCGGAAGCCCGCGCGCGCCCAAGGCTGGGCGAGCCTCATCGACATCGCGCCCACCGTGCTCCGCGACGCCGGGGCCCCCGAGATGAACCTCCCGTCGGCCGTGCCCTTGCAGGATCTGGTCGAACGGGCCCGGCCGAAGCCCGTCTTCGCGGTCTCCGACGGACTCGTCTGGAACCATCTCAAGAAGGTCGTCCCTCAGGACCGCAAGGCCGAGTTCGACCGCCTACGGGTGGTCGCCTACTCGGATCGTTGGAAGTTGATCACCGACTGCACCCGGAAGGAGTCCTTCGCGTACGACCTCGATGCCGATCCAGGCGAGCTCGATGACCGTTGGAGGGCCACCCAGGGCGAGCTCTCCGCCATCTCGGCCGAGGCCGCGGCCATCGGGGATTCGATGACCCGCGGACCCCCGGTCCCCCTCACGAGCGAGATAGAGGAACGGCTGAAGAGCTGGGGCTACCTGTGAACCGGGGCGGGCCCGCCGCGTGGTGGGCCGGCGCCGTGGGCCCCCTGCCGTGACCGACACCGTCCCAAGTTCCTCCCTCGCGGCGCGCTCCGCCCCGCCGATGCGAGTGCTCATCATCTCCGCACGGGACGACCTCCATCCGAGTGCGGTCGGTGGGGACCTGCACATGGGGCTGGCGTCGCGCCAGCTCGCCGCGGCCGGGCACCAGGTGACGCACTGGGTGGCGACCCTACCGAACGGCGCTCGGGAGGAGTCGCGGGCCGGAGTCCGGCTCCAACGTCTCGCCCCGGCCCGGCTGCTGGCCCCCGCGGTGTGGGCCAAGCTGCTGCTGGGCGGCGCACGCGCCTACGACGTGGTGTTCGAGGAGGTCATCGGAGGGGAGCGGACCCCCTTCCTCTCCCCCGTCCTGTCCGCTCGACCGACGATCGGCATGTGGTACCAGGACAATCGCCCGCTGTTCGCCCAGACCTACGGTGGACCGGCGCGACGCGCCGCGGAGATCGTGCAGGCTCTCCTACTGCGCATGTACCGAGGCCATCGTCTCGTGCTGCCGTCGACGCAGACACGAGATTGGATGCTGCGCTCCGGCTTCCCCGCCGACCGCCTCGCCGTCTATCCGAAGTTCCTGGAGACCGACTCGTCGGGGGACGGAGTGCTTCCCTTCTCGTCCCGGCGCAACCTCTTCGTGAGCATCGGCGCCTTCCGACCGCTCAAGCGCTTTGAGGAAGCGATCGAACTCCATGAGCGGCTCTCCCTCGCCGTCCCGGACGCCGAGCTCGCGCTGGTCGGCCGATCCGACAACGCGGGCTATCTAGCCGAGCTCCGAGTCCGCGCCGCGCGGTCGCCCGGGGCGGCGCACATCCGGATTGTCGTCGACGCCACCGAGGCGGAGAAGTTCGCGCTGTTGGGCGCGGCCAAGGCGTTGACCATCCATAGCGCGATCGAAGGATTCGCGATCACCGTCCTGGAGGCCGGCACGCGCGGCGTGCCCACGCTCACCAATCCCGGTACGCCGAACGACACGGTCCGGGACGGCGTGAACGGTCGAAAGGTGCCCTTCGGCGATGTCGCAGCCTACGCGGCCGTCCTCACGGAGTGGTTCCAGCAGGAGCCCATCTGGCAGCGAGTTTCGGAGGGCAGTCGGGCGGTGGCACGTGAGTTCACCTCCAGGACGCTTCCCGCCGAGGTCGAGGCGCTGTTCGAGTCGGCCGCCGCGGATCAGCGCCGCCCCCCGCCGGCTAGGTAGCGGCCGGAGGGACGGGCGGGGGCGGCTCGGCCGAGCGAGGCGGCTTCCGGAGGACCGGGAGGGCCACGACGGCCACGAGGGTCAGCCCACCGACCGAGAGCGCGGCCAGGTTGACGACGAGCCTCCACGAGGGGCTGGCGAGCGTCAGGCCCGGAGCTGCCGTGGAGTTCACGAGGTTCAGCTTGAGCACGTACAGCAGGAGCGTCGCGCGATCGTACGACCAGATGTGGGCGAGCAGTGGTCCCGGCGCGATGCCCGCCGGGATCGTCGCCGACCAGCAGGCGGAGGTCGCGCCGGACGGGACTGAGTCGTTGACCTGGACGAAGTCGTCGTACGGCTTGGCGACCTCGACGTGGAGCGAGAACAGGCGCCCGCTGATCGGGCCCCCGAGGCAGACCCCGTAGCTCTGGCCCGTCGTCAGCGCGCTGGGACCGTAGGAGAGGACCGAGGCGAAGTAGGCAGGATCGATGAGCGACGAGTTCGCCCACGGGCTTTCCTGCACGGTCCCGTCCGGTCCGGCCACGACCCACCGCCAGCTCACGGAGAGGTTCACCGAGCGGTACGGGAGATTGGTCATGATGGCGACGAGCTGGGAGGAGAACACGGTTCGGTTGGTGCTGTTGAAGGTCGTCGAAAGCTCCGGCAGGAGGGAGAGGTTGAACACCGCCGATAGGGTCGGCGAGACCGAACCGTTCCCGCCGAAGGTGAAGTTCGCCCACGCGCCGTAGGCGCGTAGCGGTCCGAGCGCGGTCCCGAAGGTCAGCTGAGGCGGCGGCACGTAGACACTGATCGGAGGCGTGCCCACCGGGCTAGAGCGGAGCGCAATCGTATACTGCGCCCCGATGGACGAGCCGGGGTAGACGTTCCCGCTCGGCGGGCTTTGGGAGAGCGTCCAGTTCCCATTGGCCGAAGTGGCGAAATCCCGGGGGGTCGCTACCGCATGGAGCTGGGAAGCGCTCGGGGCAGGCGCCGCGGCGGTCGAACCGCTCAACCATGGAGGCATCGCGCAGACGGCCAGGAAGGCCACAAGGAACAGTCGAAGGATGGCGCTCTTCGCGCCT
The DNA here is from genome assembly GCA_035945735.1 of Thermoplasmata archaeon. GTDB lineage: Archaea > Thermoplasmatota > Thermoplasmata > Lutacidiplasmatales > UBA184 > JAKIVR01. The sequence continues at coordinate 1,553 of DASYZY010000014.1, read as the reverse complement.
CGTGGGTCCGACACGAACTATCGCTCCAGGATCTCCCAGCTCGAGTTGGCGAACACCACATGGAAGCCCAGCGTCGACTCGTAGAGCTGAATGATCTCCGCATACGGGTTGGTCTGGAGGATGAACAGGAAGCGGATCCCGTTCTGGTCGAGGAACCCGGTCGCGTTGATCGAAGGCGGGAGCGTAACGCCGGGATTCCCGCTTCCGGGAGTGGAGAGCGTCAGCCCGATCGTGAACGGCGTCGCGGAGGCCGGTCGCGAGAACTGCGCCGTCACCTCGGGTCCATTCGGGTAGGTGCTCTGGGTCTCGACCACCGGGGCCACCGAGAAGCTCCCGGTCGTCTGGAAGGTCGATGCCGTCGGCAGCGGACCCAGGTTCTTGGTCGTGTTCCACAGGAAGCCGCTCGACTGCAGCACGATCCCGGCCTGCGTCCCCACGCCGAGAAGGGCGTCCCCGGTGGGCGGCGAGCCGAGGACGAGCTGGAGGCCCTGAACGGTCGATCCGTTCCGCCCGGTCGCGGTGACCGAGACCTGCGCGGTGGAGCCGTTCGCGACGGAGGTGGCGATGCTGAGGGTGAACTCCGCCGGGCTGTAGCTAAGGGTCGCCGCCGGGCTGTTGGGGCTCACCGCGAGCGTCGCCGGACCCCAGCTCGGCCCCGGCACCGTCACCGGGGTGCCGTTGTCGAGAACGGTCACGCTCGAGCTACCGACGAGGAGCCGACAGACCGGAACCGGCACCCCCAGCGCCAAGATCGAGTACATCGGGGCTTGGCTGAGGATCGGCGAGCTGGGATTGGAGAAGGAGAGCACCCCGGCATTGTCGGTGATCGCCGCCGCACTGCTGAAGGCGAAGTAGGCCTCCTGCGAGTCGATGATCTGCCAGCCCTCGAAGTCGAGCCAGGTCGGCCCGATGTCGAAGGCGCCACGGGACGTGATCGCCTCGACCCACCGCGCGGAGGACTGGAGCGTCAGCACGTTGCCGGTGGCCGGGTTCTGCGCCAGCCACTCGGCCGCGGCGAGGAAGTCCGACGAATGGGCGGGGCCGGTGTCGGTCTGCTCCTGTTCGAGCCCCATCGGCACCGTCACGTTCGTGAAGAGGAGGACCAGCAGGATCGCGGTGAAGGCGTAGCCCGCCAGCAACGTGGGCCGGGCCCGGGCGTGCCAGCGGCGCGGCGGCGCCGCGGCGTCGCCGGCCGACTCCGGCGAGAGCACGGCGACGCCCTTTTCCAACGTGAGGACCGTCAGGAGCACGGCCGGGGTGGGGACGAAGTAGATGAACCGGTCGTAGTCGGTCGCCACGTGCGCGGCCCATCCCGCGACGGGGACGAGCAGCGCCGCCAGCAACATGCCGAGCGCGACGGGGAACCGGAGATCGGTCCACGAGGGGCGCCGACGTCGAACGAGGAGCCAGCTGAGCGCGAGAGCGGCGGACACGCCGGCGAGGATGGCCACGGCCGCTCCCGCCGACAGGAACAGCGGGTTCCCGGGGGGGAAGAACGCCGGCGCCGCATCCAACGGCGTGAACACCCCGCCGACCCCGTCGAGCAGGAAGGC
>DASYZY010000013.1:0-7823 GCA_035945735.1 Thermoplasmata archaeon | reverse complement strand
CCGCCGATCGCCCCCACCCCGCTCCCTTCCCGCCGGAGCTGCCGGAGCGCTGCCTGCGACTGCACGGGCTCTCCCGCGTGCACCGCGTGGTCGACCCGTTCGTCGGCATCGGCGCATCGGCGATCGCCGCGGCCCGGCTCGGCCTACCCTTCGTAGGCTTCGATCTCGATGCCGAGTACCTGGCCGAGACCGGCCGCCGGATCGCTCGGCTGTCGACGGAGGATTAAGTGCTCGGTCCCGGTGCGACCGCTCCGACCGGAATGGGATCGGAGTCGAAGGATCATCGTTCCCCGCCGAGCTGGCCGGCCTCGGTCGGCCGCTATCTCTCCCGCCGGATCCGTCCCCGGCTCGCCTCCGAGGGCGAGCGGGCGCTCGCCGAATCGGTGAAGCGGGCCGTCGAGGCCCGGGACCTGGGGCGGCTCAGTGCCCTGTCGCCGCGCGAGAAGCGGCTGGTGCTCGGCGCGATCGACCGGGAGCTCGAAGGCGGTGGGGGCCCGAGGCCCAACCCCCGCGTCGTCGTCGAGCTCACCGGTCTGTTCGGGCCGGAGCTGCTCGGCGACGGCTCCTCCGAGCGGCGGCCGGCCGCACCCTCGCGGTAGCGCTCAGCCGCGTTCCATCGCCGCCGTGAGGCAGTGGGCGCCCCCGAAGGCGCCGGTGAGGTTCTCGAGCGGGACCCGGACGCTCTCCAGTTTGGCGTCCCTCGCCTCGGGCGAGTTCGGGAAGAACCGGTTCTCCGCCCGGAGCTCACCAAACTCCTTGGCGGCCCGAAGGTAGAGCCGGTGATACCGGTTCGGGTCGCGCTGGGCGATGCGCTGGAGATTGGCGAGCACCCGCTCGGCGTTCCGGGCGACGTCCGGGACCACGATGGAGCGGTCGCGGATGGTGAGGAAGTTCGTGGCGTAGCAGAGCTGCTCGAGGGTGGACAGTCCGATCACCCGCTGTCCGTGGGCGCGCTCGAGGTAGGGGAGCAGATGGGTGGAATGCGCGCGATGGTACTTGCCCTGGTCCCGGACCCAGACGTCGACGCGGGCCCGCTCGAGCATCTCGCGGTAGCCCACCGCGATCCCGTCGCCGGCGAAGTTGAGGTAGGTGTCGAGGTGCATGTTCACCATCGTATCCGGCCGGCCGAGGAGGGGGTGGGACGGCTGGTGGACGACCCCTACCTCGGGGTACGCGATGCCGCTCGCGAGGAACTCCTGGACCCCGGTGGCGTTCGTGCGGTCGCCGGTGCCGAGCAGCGCGAAGTCGCCGGCCGGCAGGAAGTCTCCGCCCTCGAAGGTACCGCGGTGGACGGCGCCGACCGGTGCGTCCCCCGTGGAGCGCCACACGAACTCGGTGAGCTCGCTCTCGCGACGACGCTGGGGCTTCGCCGGTCGCCCGATGACGATGCCCCGGTCCGTGACGGCCTGCTGGTCCCGGAGGAAGAACAGGTTGGTGAGCGGCTGGCGGAGGGTAGGGAAGCTGGCGACCGACCGGCTGCCGGGACGTCTCTCGAACCGGAACTCGGGCGCGAGCGCGAGGGTCTCGATCAGCATCGAGCGGTCGAGCCGCCGCACCGATTCCCGGAATTCCCGCCGGGCCCGGGCAGCGCCCGGTCCCCGGAAGGTGACCGTCGCCAGGACCCGCTCGACGAGCGCCTCGGCGATCTCCGGTCGCCGCCCGGCGGCCTGGAGTAGCAGCTGGTCGAGGAGCTGGACGTGGACGCCGAAGCCGGAACGCAGGGTCTCGACGAGCTCCTCGTGCTCGCGCCGGGCCTTGGAGAGCGAGAAGACCCGCTCGTAGAGGGCCTGGTAGGGCTCCAGCAGGCCGAAGAACGCCTCCATCCCGGGGGGACGGAGGACCACCCTACGGAGCGGATGCCACTCGGCCAGCACTCGGGCGGTCAGGCTCCTCCCCCGAGGGTCTAGGCAGGCCGGACAGGGATAATGCTAGCCGCGCTCCCGGGCGCGGGCCGGAGTCCGGAGGCGCTAAGTAGCCGGAGCTACGGGTTCTTCCACTCGCGCATCGGCTTGCGCTTCACGCCCGCCATGCGGGCGAAGGTGTTCTTCGAACCCTCCTTCGCGGCGTGGCCCGCGTCGGTGAGCGCCTCGTGGGTCACGGTGATCGCCCGGGTGGTCCCCGACACGACCGCGTCCGCCGCCGTGACGAGCCCGCCCTTGACCGCTCCCGGGATCTTGCTCAGGTCGGTGTCGATCGAGCGCCGGGCGCTCGCGAGGTCGTCCTCGATGGCCCACATGAGGTACTTCGCCTCCTTGCGGGTCGCCGACGGGAGTCGGGCGATCTTTTCCTCGACGTCGTCGAACTTGATCGTGATGTCGTGGCCGATCGCGCGCGCCGCGCTGCGCAGTTCGCCCACATGCCGTCGGAGTTCGGCCTGCTCGGGGGTGTCGGGGGACATTGGGGCCACCTTCCTCCGAAACCGGGAGTGGGGGGTTAATAACTGACGGTTGGACGGGCAGCGACGATTCCCTAGCCGCCCATGCGCCGGTCGGCCTTCTTCCGGCGACCCGCTTTTCCGCCGGGACGCGAGACGACCGGGGGCGGAGCGGCTGCCGCGTCCGTGCGGGGCGCCCGCTCGGTCTCGGTCCCGCCGGCCCACCGGACGAGGAGCTCGAAGGCGAGCCGGTCCGGGTCGGTGACGACGAGCTCGCCGCTCAACGCCCGAGTCAGGAGCCGGGCGGCCTTCTCGAACTCGGGGTTCGGGCTCTTGATCAATAGGAGCGTGAACCGGAGCGGGTCGACGCTCGATAGCTCGGCGGCCCGAAGGAGCGCGCTCTCCATGGCGACGTCCAGGTTCCCGCTCCGCACCGTCCCGTCCGGCGCCGTGTACGACTCGGGCAGGCCGTCGGTGATCACGTAGAGCTCCTTCCGGCTTGCCCGCGAGCTGCGGAGCAGCAGGTAGGCGGTCCGGAGCGCCTCGCCGGTGTTCGTGAAGGAGCCGGCCGGGCACTCCCAGAGCTCGAGCAGGTCGAGCACCCGGACGTCGTTGTCGAAGGCCAGGACATCGATCACCCCGTCGGGGTACTTGCGGCGGACGGCGCTGTACAGGGCCAGGAGCGCCTTCTTCGCGGCGACGAGCTTGCCCCCCTCGTCCATCGAGCCGGATTTGTCCAGGGCGAGGACGACGTGGGTGCGTTCGCTGGTGACCTCGCGGTAGACGAAGCTCGTATCCTCATCGATGTGCCGCTGGCCGAGAAGCCGTGCGGCGACGACCGAGGAGGGAATGTCGAGGTGGGCGACCTCCTCCGGTTGCCGCAGCCGGGCCTTCTCGTAGACGCCGGTCGAACCGCCCCCCTTCGGCGAGAGCTTGGCCAGGCCGGGCGAGTCCCGCATCTGGGCCTCGAGGAGGAGCCGGGCGAAGCGCTCGACGAGCGCGTAGGTCACGACGAGCTCGCCGTCCCGCTCGGCCACGAGGCCGCGCTCGGTGAGCTCGCGCCTCAGGCGCCGCTCCTCGGCCTCCTTGACCCAGCGGTCGGCCTCGAGCTCGGCCTTGCGCCGGGCCTCCTCCCGCTCGGCCTCGAGGGCGCGCCGCTGTGCGTTCGCCTCCTGGCGCTTGGCCTCGGCCTCCTTCTGGAGCTCCTGCTCCTTCCGTTCGATCCGGCCCTCGATCCGCTCCTTGAGCTCTCCCTGCTGCGGCGGGGAGAGCCGGGCGATCGCCTCCCCGAGCGCGGAGGGACCGAGCGTCCGGCCGCCGGCGGCGAGGCTCGCGATCGTCAGGTCGCGGCCAGCCGACGGCGCGCGCTTGGCCTCCTTCCGCCGACCGAAGAGACCTCGGAACCAGGCCGCGAGCCGGGCAAAGGCCGCCTTGATCCGCTCCCAGAGGCCCCGCTTGACGGGACGGTTCCACGAGGCATCGGGAACGAGAAGCGCCGCTTGAACGTCCGCGAGGAGGTCGCCGTCGACGACCCGGCTCAGGTCGAGGGCACGGGCCCGCCCGAGCCGCCCTTGGAGCTCCGCGAGCTGCGCCCGGAGCGCCTCCTCGGAGCGGACACGGACCCGCTCCAGCTCCTCGGCCTGCGCCCCGTACTCCTCCATCGTGCGGCCGACCCGCCGCTGGAACTGCCGGCGGAGCCGCTCGCGGAGCTCGGCCACCCGTTGGGCGACCGCCTCCTCGCTCTGGGCCGATCGCTGGAGGAGCCGACGGGCGCCTTCGACCCCCTCCTCGGCGAGCGAGCGGACGAGCGCCGAGCGGTCCAGGGTGTCGAGCAGGTCGTCGGACCGGATCTCGTCGAAGGCGACCGAGCAGTCCGGTACGGAGAAGTCGCTACGCGCCGACGTCGTCCTCGGCCCCCGGCTCGCAGCGGAACAGCGAGTGGCGCTCGAGGAGGCCGAACTCGGCGAGCGCGGCGTCGCGCGGGGCGACGGGGGTCGCCGGGTGTTCGCGGTCCTTCACCCAGGTGAGGAAGGTCTGGAACCGGGGGAAGAGCGAGCCGCCGTCGGAGAGCTGGGCCTGGAGCGACGCGTCGGGCAGGAGTCGGCGTCCCTCGCCGACGAGGGCCTCGGCCTCGCCGGAGCTCTCGCGGAGGACCGACTTGTAGTAGCGGCACCAGTACACGAGCGCGCTCTGCTTGAGCGCGGCCTCCAGATTGCCGTCCAGGAACTCCTGGACGCGGCGGGTGTTCTGGGCGAAGGACTCGCCGCTTCGGGCCCGGATCCGGCCCCGCATCGCATGCAGGAGCCCGGATTTGAGGTCCTCCGCGCTCGGGACCGCCCGGCCTTCGAGCGTCGCGAAGGCCGAGGTCCGGTACGCGACATCGATCAGCGTGCGGTTGGAGCCGACCTCGCCGGTGTCGGGATTGTCGTCGCTCGCGCGCAGCCGCCACATCTCGATCGCCCGCACGCCGGCGTCGAGCAGGATCTCCGGCAGGTAGGAACCGCCGGCGCCGGTGTAGCCCAGGTCGACGATGCGGCGGTTCTCGGCGTGCCGGCGGTTGAAGCCGACGTGAAGGCTCGTGAGCCGATCGGAGAGCGGGTCGTTGATGTTGTCCAGGTCGGAGAGGTTCGACGTGCAGACCGCGACAAAGGTCGCCGGGAAGCTCTCGCGCGACTTGGAGGGGGTCACCGTGCCCTCCTGCAGCGCCTGCAGCAGCACGTTCTGGGTACCGAGCGGCAGCTTGCCGATCTCATCGACGAGCAGGAGGCCGCGATTGGCCTGTAGCAGCTTGCCCGGCTCGAGGACGAGCGGGCTCATCGGGTCGCCGACCTCCTCGAGGCGGCGCAGGTTGATGTTGCCGGTCAGGTGGTCGGGGAAGACCTCGCTCGAGCCCTGCAGCCGCGCGAAGCCGTACCCCTCCCGGAGCCGGACGAGCTCGGCCGGCACCGACTTCGGGTCGGTCGTGGCCGGGTTCCAACGCGCCACATCGCCCTCGGGCGCGAACCGGCGCCGACAGATCGGGCAGGGCGGGAACCGCTCGGCGGCCTCGACGTCGGTCAGCGAGAGCGGGTGGTCGAGGACCGGGCAGCCGGGGACGACCCAGACAGCCTTCGGGAAGAGGTCCCAGACGTCCTTGGCGAGGCTGGTCTTGCCCGCTCCCGAGGGGCCGAAGAAGAGGAGATGGGCGCCCGAGACGAGGGCGGCGACCAGGTCCTCATAGGTCTCGTACGGGAGGATGGTGTTCGGGAACAGCGCGGTGATGGCCTGTTCGCGCGAGAGCCCCTTCGCCCGAAGTCCCTCGAGCAGCGCCAGCAGTTCGGCCCGGAAACGGTCGGTGGGGGAGCCGATAGGTTCGCCCCTCTCCGCCAGCTGCGCCGCCGTGGCACGGGCCCCGATGGTCGCGGACGGCCGGGGCGCCACGGGGGCGCGTGCGGCCACGGCCGGCCGAGCCGGGTGGCCCATATCTAGTTTGTCGCGCGCGCGGCGCCCACGGGTCGGCGAGGGGGTTTCTCCGTCGGTGGAGCGGGTCGCGGCGGCGCCAGCATTATGTAGGGTACCCCGGTGGGCGCCCGCGCATGGCCGACGAGGAGTCCGGCAAGAAGGCCCCACTGGCCCGGACGGTCAAGGACAAGTGGCGGTCCAAGCACTGGTTCCAGGTCAAGGCGCCCGGTCTCTTCCAGAAGGTCACGCTCGGCGAGACGATGGCCTCCGAGCCGGAGCAGGTGATCGGTCGGCAGCTGGAGACGACGCTCCAGGAGCTCTCCGGCGGCTCGGACATCGGCAAGGCCCACATCAAGCTCCGATTCTCCATCGAGCGCGTCAGCGGCGAGAACGTGGCCGAGAGCCGGTTCGTGGGCCACGATCTGACCAGCGACTACGTCCGACGCCTGGCTCGGCGCAAACGCTCGAAGATCGACCTGACGCTCACGGTGACGACGAAGGACGGCGTCCAGATCGTCCTCAAGCCGGTGGCCGTCGGGGAACAGCGGCTCCAGGCCAACCTTCAGACCGAGCTTCGCCACAAGCTCCGGAGCATCCTCACGGAGGAGGCGGCCAAGCGTACCGCTCCGGAGTTCGTGCGCGAGATGCTGCAGGGAGAGCTCGGGCGGCTGATGGCCAACGGCCTCCGAACCCTCTACCCGCTCAAGAAGATCGAGATCCGCAGCTCCGAGGTCCTCGGCGTGATCGCCGAGGAGGTCGAGAGCGCGCCTCCGCCGAGCGAGGCGGTCGAGCCTCCCACGGCGCCGGACATCGCGGGGCCCGAGCCCGCGCCCGAACCTGCGGGCGCCTAGGCGCAGCGTGGCGCCGCGTCCGTCCTTCCCTGTCGGGGTGGCTCAGCCCGGTAGAGCACGGGACTCATAGCGCGGCGGCCGTGCCGCCGCGGGAGAGATCCTGGGGCCGGGGGTTCAAATCCCCCCCCCGACACTCAGATTAACTTCGAATCCCCAACCGGGAGTAGACGTTTGGCGCGACTCGAACAGGGTCTCGTCGCCAGACCTCGAGTCACTGCCGAGCAGCGAACTTGCTGGCTTAGTCGTGCCCAATAGTGGGTTCGCACGGACCGCGAGAAGTACCTGTTGACTCGGTCCACGACCGACTCAAACTAGTCACGACTCAAGTTCCGTCCGAACAACCTCGAGGAGTCGATGGGCATGTTTCGCTAGGTCCCGGGCGTCGCGGAGCGTCACGTCTCGGTCCTGATACTCGACTTCATTCTTCCGGTTCAGAACACGCTGCAAGTGTCGGCCGATTTCCATCCTCGCCGGAGGCGCAGCATTCGCGAGTAGACTGATGGCCTCGTGATGGCCTGATCCGGTGGATCGTTGGCCAAGGTGCCGGACGAGGAAGGCGTCCGTGGCGGAGATCGCGCCCTGAACGGCGTTGACGGCGCCGACATTCGCCAGACCCTGCTCCAAGCCCCAATCAGCTGCCCTCAGGAGCTCTTCCGCGCGCCGAAGGTAGACTCGAGCGCGTTCACGGGGAACATCGGCGACTCGGAGCGGAGTCATGCGATCACGTCTCCAACCGAACCCCATCTCGCTCGATCGAGGCGAGTAATCCCGGATTCCGCCGACTCTTGACCTCGGCCCGGGTCAGGATGAGGCTCGACAGCGGATTGCCGAACCGGCGCGCGAATTCGAGACTTGCCCGGCTAAGCGCGTCAGCAACGACTTCCTTCTCGGCCTCGCCCCGGGTTTGGACGAAGAGGTCGATGTCGCTCTCCGGGCGCTCTCTCCCGCGCGCCACCGAGCCAAAGAGGAGTGCGCGCTCAATCGGGAGCGAACGGACAGTCGCCTCCAATCGCTGACGCAACTGGTCGAAAATGGTCGGCTCTGCATCGAAGAGATCTTGGAGGGACTTCGCGAGAGAATGCTCGGAGGAAAGGCTCCAGGAATGAACCCGACCGAGCGTCTGGGCTCGAAGAAGGCCCTCAGACCTCAGCACCCTA
>DASYZY010000012.1:0-5940 GCA_035945735.1 Thermoplasmata archaeon | reverse complement strand
GACGACCTCGGCCCGGGGCCGGCTGAGCCCGGGGACCGCCTTCCGGCGGTCGATGTTCATCTGAGCGAGCGAGCGAACGAGCTCGCGCAGTTCCCTACGGCGGAGCGCGTACCCGTGGACCTGCGGGATGGGGTACTGTCGGCGCGCAATGGCCACGCGTGCTAGAGCCCGCACCGACCCGCCGATCCCGAAGACCCGGTGCGGCAGCCCCACCCGAGCGAGAACGGGCCGGAGCACCGCTCGCGCGTGCCGGCGGAGCGCCTCCATCTCCCGCTCCCGGGGCGGGTCGTGCTCGAGGAACTTCTCGGCGAGTCGAAGTGCGCCGAGGGGCACGCTCGAGACCCGCCGCAAGCGGCCCTGCCGCGTTGATGCGAGCTGGAGCGACCCGCCGCCCAGGTCGAGGAGCAGGTCCTGGTTGAGCTCCCAGGCGCTCCCCGTCCCGAGGTAGGCGTACCTCCCCTCCTGCTCGCCGGTAAGGACCTCCAGGCGAAGACCGGTGGAGCGCCGGACCTGGTTCAGGAAGCTGTCCCGGTTCGGGGCCTCTCGTACGGCGCTCGTGGCGACTGCGATCGTCGGCGGCCTCCCGAGCCGGTCGATCCGGTGGGCGAACCGACGGAGCGTCCCGACACCGCGCTCGAGGCCCTCGCTCGCGATGGCGCCGTCCGGGCCGGTGCCGTGGCCGAGGCGTGGGAGCTCCTTCTCGCTGTAGAGGGTGTGGAACCCGCCCTCGGGGGTCGTCGAGAAGAGCACGAGGCGGGCGGTGTTCGAGCCCAGGTCGATGACCGCGAGCTCGCCCGAGGAGGCCCCGGTTCGCGCGGGAGCCGGTACCCTGGCCATGACTCGGGACACCTCTCGAATCGAGGCCCCTCGCGGCATAACCGTGACGGCGCGCTCGGAGATTGCCGACGGCGAAGCCCGCTCGGGCGGCCTGGTTTCGTCGCGGTCAGCCAACAGATAAAGTAAGAGCTCACGAATTGGGCAGGGGGAAAATCCCCGAGAGCCCCTCGAGCCATTTGGGCTCGGGGAACTCGATTATCACCCATTGGACCGTGAGTTCGCGATTCCTTGAGTAGGCGCGCCGACCCCGTCGGGGGTCCGGCGGTGGCCCGCTCTCCACGCGCGTTTCCTCCGCCGTCCTCCGACGGAGTTCCTCGAACCGGAGAGCCAAGCCCCGATCCAAGATGTTCCGTGCCGCATTCAGGTCCCGGTCGCCGACATAACCGCACGGGCACCGATAGATTCGGTCGCGCAGCGAAAGTCGTGGGCTTGCGAGTCTGCCGCACGCCGAGCAGGTCTGCGTCGTCCCTGCCGTAGGGACGAGGAGAATCACTTTTGACCGGAGCGCGAGCTTGTACCGGGCCATTCTCCGCAACATCCCCCATCCGGCGTCCTGGAGCCACTTCGCGAGCGGGTTGCATTCCGAGAACTGTCGAGAGTCCAGGTCCTCGAAGGCGACCAAGTCGTACCGCTCCGCGATGTCGTGCGAGAGCTGGTGGGCGAACCACCGGCGCTGTCGACGAACCTTGGCGTGAAGGCGGGCTAGTCGGAGGCGCTGCCTCTCGTACCGATGCGATCCCCGCTTCTTTCGGGACAGGCGGCGCTGGGCTTGCGCAATCCGGCGTTCCGCCGCGGCGAGGAACTTTGGGGCCCCCACTCGAACGCCGGTAGAGAGCGTTGCAAGTGGGCGCAGCCCGAGGTCGACGCCTACCGCCGCCATGGGAGCGACGTCCGGGGGCCGTGGCGGCTCCGGAAGTTCGTAGACGATCGAAGCGCACCACGCTCCGTCGGCCTCGTGGGAGACGGTTACCGACTTCGGGACACCACCAGAGGGGGGAGGACGATGGAGTCGGACCGGCAATTCCCCCAGACGAGGGACCCTCAGCCGATAAGTCCCGGCGCGGCCGACTACAAGAGGAGGCGATCTCGGCGGGAAGGTCATCGATTGCGTCAGGCGGCGGAAGCGAGGAAACCCTGGCCGTCGACTCCCCTGGCGCTGTCGTCGGAATGCGGCGCGATAGGCGAGGTCGAGCCGTTGGAGGCAATCCCGAGCGGCGTTGTAGGGCAGCCGCCCTAGGCCCCACGAATCGAAGTTCCGCCAACGCTTGAGGGCTGACTGCTGCTCAAGGTAAGCGATGCGTCGTCGCTCCTTGCGCCACGCGTCCTGACGTTCGGAGAGAGCGTGGTTCCAGAGAAGCGTGAGTTCGGAAAGCGCATGTTCCAGGAGAGGGAGTTGGGATCGCAACGGGTAGAGCCGGTATTGGTAGGTGAGGAACATGGCGTTCACCGCCTCCTGGCGATTGCCGAGCTACCACGAGGCACTCGGGGGGTTAGCCCCGGCCTAAGGAGGTGAAACCCCTGCGGAGGATGGGTGTTTCGGCAGGAGCAGGGCAGTAGGTCAAAGAGGACGGCGCGCTGATCCGGACCGCGTGCGTGCGCTCGTAGGACATAAATAGCCGGCAGAAGTCAAACGAGTGTAGGCGTTCAAATGACGGTCGAAGAGCTCACCGGGGGCAATTTCGACAAATTCGCCAGCCAGAATCAAAGCGTCGTCGTCGACGTGTGGGCGCCATGGTGCGGCCCCTGCCGCATGGTGTCGCCGGTGATCGAGCGCCTCAGCGACCGCTACAAGGGCAAGGTCGCCTTCGGCAAACTGAACACCGACGACCACGGCGAGAAGGCCGGGGCCCTCGGCATCATGAGCATCCCCACGCTCCTGTTCTACAAGCAGGGACGGCTCGTCGACCGGCTTGTCGGGGGACTCCCCGAAGACATCATCGACGAGCACATCCAGAAGCTGCTCTGACTGCACCGTTCGGGGAGCGAGCCGGCGCACTCCAGGCTCCCCGCTAGCGCCGGGAGCGGCGCATGACGGAGGCGGCCCCCGCCGACCCCCAGCTCGCCCGGTACGCCTTCCGTCGCAAGCTCGACGAGATCGCGGCCGTGAAAGGGCGCGCCACCGAGCTCGTCTCGCTCTACGTCCCGTCGGGCCGGCAGATCGCCGAGGTGATGGCCTACCTGCGGAACGAGTACGCGCAGAGCTCGAACATCAAGAGCCGCACGACGCGCAAGAACGTGATGTGGGCCATCGACTCGCTGATGGGCCGCGTCCGGCAGTACAAGGAGCCGCCGGCTCACGGGGTCGCCTTCTTCGTAGGCAGCAAGGCTGTCGGCGCCGACAAGACCGAAGACGTCACCTTCGTCATCGAGCCACCGGAGCCGCTCGGCACCTACCTGTACCGCTGCGACTCGACCTTCTTCCTGGACCCACTACTGGCGATGGTCGAGGAGCCCGAGCTCTGGGGGCTCATCGTGATGGACCGCGCCGAGGTCACGATCGGCTTCCTCAAGGGCAAGCGGATCGAGGCGCTGCGGAACAAGCAGTCCCAGGTCCCGTCCAAGCACGGCCGCGGCGGCCAGTCGGCGCACCGGTTCGAGCGGCTCATCGAGCACGCCGCCCACGACTTCTTCGTGCGCTGCGGCGAGATCGCGAACGAGCTGTTCCTGCCGAAGAAGGAGCAGCTCAAGGGCATCCTGCTCGGAGGGCCCGGCGCCACGAAGGAGTACTTCTACAAGGAGAGCTACCTCCAGTACGAGCTCCAGCAGAAGATCGTCCTCCCTCTATTCAACGTCGGGTACACCGACGAGTACGGGCTCAAAGAGCTGGTCGAGGCCGCCACCCAGACGATCCACGGCCTCGCGGTCACCGAGGAGAAGCGGCTGGTGCAGGAGCTCTTCGCCGAGATCCGCAAGGCGGAGGGCGGCCTGGCCGCCTACGGCGAGGCCGAGGTACTGCGTGCTCTCGATGCGGGAGCGGTCGACCTCCTGCTGCTCTCCGAAGGGCTTCGGCTGCGCCGGGTCGTCTTCGGCGACAGCGCCGGGCACACCTTCGAGCGAACCCTCGCCGACGCCGACGTGGAGAAGGTCACCGACGAGCCGTGTCCGAGCTGCCACGGGCCCAAGCCTTCCGTCGTCCGGAGCGACGACTACGTCGAGGAGCTGTACCGGCGCGCGAGCGAGAGCGGTGCGAGCGTGAAACTGATCTCCGCCGAGAGCGAGGAAGGGGAGCTGCTCAGCAAGGCGTTCGGCGGCGTCGCCGCTCTGCTCCGATTCCCGCTACCGGGCCGCGTCGTCCCGAACTGAGCGCGCAGGCCCCCGGAGGTCGGGGAAAAAAAGAGCGAAGGAAGGGGTTGGTCCGACTCGTACCTCGCCCGCCTAGTACAGGTTCCCCAGCGGGTCGTTCTGGCCCGAGTTCGGCGGATGGCTCCCGTTACGGACGGGCGGGGTCGGAGCGGGGGGCGTCGCGACCATCGCCGGGTAGGCGGTGGTCGGGCCCGCCGGCGGCCTCGGGGCGCGTCGGCGGCTCACGACGAGGGCGGCGATGAGCGCCGCGATCGCGGCAAGTCCGGCGATGCCGAGCAGTAGCCCGGTGGCCCCCCCTAGCGGCGAGGTCGAGTGGCCGCCCGAGCCACATCCGTTGACGAGGCAGTTCGAGGCCGACTGCGCCTGCGCCACGGTCTCCGGCTGAGCCTGGACCTCGGTCCCGGTGGGGTTCGGTGGCGGCGGGACCTGCGAGGCGGGGGTGACCCCGACGCCTGCTCCCGGCGCACCCTTCGAGGCGGCGTCGACCGGCGCCGGCGAGAAGCCGGTCGCGCTCGCGCCCAGCTCGAGGTGGCCGTGCGCGCCGAGATCGACGTCCAGCCGGTCGGTCGAGGTTCCGATCGAGGCGAGCGCGAATCCCTGCAGCCGGCCCTGGGTCTGCGCCCAGAGATCCCCGGAGCTCGGGACCCAGATCGTACCCTCGCGTACCGCAAACGGTCCGGCGATGGTGAGCGCGATCACGGGCAGCGTCTCGCCGTTGCGCAGGGTGATCGTGCCGAGGTCCCGGCCGTACACGGTGAGCGAGCCGCTCGCGTTGTCGCTCCCGGAGATGTTGAAGGAGCTCTTCGTGCTCGTCCCGAGGTAGCCCGTGCTCGCCGAAGCCCATGCGCCATGGGCCGATCCTACGATCGCGTAGGTCGTCGAGGCGTTCCAGTGGTCGCCGGCCGTCGGGAGCGGCGAGGTGGGCAGGAGCCCGAGCGCCGGGGTGAACTGGACGCTCGCCGAGTCCGACAGGTTCGCGTTGAAGCTCTGCGACGCGGTGAGCGTGCCCTTGGCGAGGGTGTACTTCGCATTCAGGCTCTCCGTGAGCGAGGCCCGGACCTGCGAGGCGACATTTTGGATCGCTACCGCCGGTACTGCCGTTCCATTCTCGGTCACGCTACCCTGGGTCGTGACGTTAGCGAAGCCGGTGTCCTGCTCGAGGGCCTTCACGGCCAGGTTGAGCTGGAGCGACGGGGCTACGCCGCAGGTCCCCGAGCAGAAGCTTGCGGTGAAGTTGAATCCGACCGTCCGCTGGGACTCCAGCAGGTAGGTGGAGTTCGAGGTGTTCGTCCGGGTGAAGATCACCTGGTAGCCGAACTGCCCGTTCACCGAGTAGGTCGATCCGTTCGTCGTCACTGTGAAGCTCACGTTCTCCTGCGCGCCGTACGCCCACTGCGTGGTGTTCCCCCCACCCGAGGCCGGCACCGGCGTCGCCGAAGCAACGCCTCCCAGCGACGGCGCGGCGAGGAACGCCACGAGGAGCGCCACGGGCAGGAGCCAAGCTCCCAGTCTCGTAGCTTTCCTCGCGTTCATCGCTCTCGTTTGTTCCTGAACGGACCGTGCCGTTCGACTCGGAAGGGGCCCGGCATCGGGCATAAGGGGATGTTTCATCAGGGCGACCGGGGATTGGACCGCGTGTCAAGCTCTCGCAGAACCTCGTCGACGGGGGACGCGTGAGGGCCCTCACCGAGGCCGAGGCGCGCGTGGTCGGCGCGCTGCTCGCGGATACCGCGGTCAACGAGCGGGAGCGGCTCCACCAGCTGGAGCTTCCTCGCTCGACGTACCATGCGGTCCGTCGAC
>DASYZY010000011.1:0-4267 GCA_035945735.1 Thermoplasmata archaeon | reverse complement strand
TTGGCGCTCTTGGCCCGCCGGGCCGGCGCCGGGCGGTAGATGCCCCGGACCCGGCTCTCGCGCGGACCGGTGCGGCCGGTGAAGGCGAACTCGTCGCCGACGCGGAGGTGGCCCCGGTACAGGATGACCGCGGCGACCGGTCCGAGCCCCTTCTGCTCGCTCCGCTCCAGGATCGTCGCCTCGGCCCGCTCGGTGCTCCGGGCGAGCTCGACCTCGAGGAACCGTTGGGAGAGCCCGACGATCAGTGCGATGAGCTCGGGGACGCCGATGCCGCTCTTGGCCGAGACCGGGACGATGCCGACGTTCCGGGTGAAATCGCTGACCCGGTCGAACCGCTCGGCGGAGAAGCCGAGCTCGAGCAGCGTCTCGGCGACCGCGTAGAGGCGCGTGTCGAGCGCCGGGGAGAACTCCGGACTGGAGCCGGCGATCGCCTTCGCGAGCGGCAGCGGGCCGGAGGGCTTTCGCCAGCCCGGTAGCAGGTCGATCTTGGTGAGCGCCACCGCGAACGGGGTCTTCTCGTGCTTCAGGATCTGGACCGACTCGCGGGTCTGGGGCATCACGCCCTCGCGGGCGTCGACGACCAGCACCGCGAGGTCGGCGAGCGCGCCGCCCCGGCGGCGCATCGTCTCGAAGGAGCGGTGGCCGGGCGTGTCGACGATGAGCAGGCCCGGCACCCGGAACTGCTCGACGGGCAGGAGGCCGCGGCAGAGCTCGAGGACGGTCTCCTTCGGGATCTCGACCGCGCCGATGTGCTGCGTGATCCCGCCGGCCTCGCCGGCCGCGCGCACTGAGCCGGCGATACGGTCGAGCAGCGTCGTCTTGCCGTGGTCGACGTGACCCAGCAACGATAGGATCGGCTGGCGAAGCGCCTCCACACGGGCCCGAGCGGCCCCGCGGGCAAATCAGTTGCGCGACGGGGCGAGCGCGTCCTCGCCGCCGAGCTCGGCGAGGGAACCGGCGATCCACGGGACCCAGAGCTCGCGCCGGTCGAGGCCCCCGTGCGAGCCGCGCATGCTGAGGAACGGGGTCGCCGCCCCGGGCGCTTGGTAGGTGAAGCCGACCGGCTCGGCCGGCACCACCACGAGGTCGCCGGTCCGAGCGTGCAGTTCCGGATGGTAGGGCGGCGGACCGAACCAGCCGGCCCGACGGGCCTCATCGAAGCCCTTCACGAGCGAGCCGGCCGGCAGGAGCCGGTGGAGGACGCCTCGAACCCGCCCCAGCTCGCCCGGTCGAACGGCCAGGTAGACGGCGCGCCGATCGCCGGTCGGGGGGTGGCGGAGCCCGCGCAGCAGTGCGGGTTGGCCTTCGGCGGCGATGCTGCGCCCAGGGTCGACCGGCACGAGCCCGTGGTCGCCGGTGATCCAGAGCTGGGTGCGCTGGGCCCGGGCGGAGGGCAGGCGGCGGGTCACGGTAGCCAGCAGCGAGCGCATCCGCTCGACCTCGAGCCGTAGGAGCTCTGGGTCCGGGCCCCGACGGTGCAGGACGGTGTCGAGCTCCTCCCAGTACGCGTAGATGACCGGCGGGGGCTTCGGCTGCGAGAGCAGCCGGGCGAGCTCGTGGGCGAAGTCCACCGCGGTCCAGTACGAGCAGAACCGTGCGCCGGCGTACAGCATCCGAGTGAAGCCGCTGCCGGCGAAACTGCCTCGCGTGAGGACCGTCGCCGGTAGCCCCAGCTCGAAGAGCGTCGGGCAGCCTCGGATGGTCCCGGTATCCACTCCTTCGGGTAGGATCGAGTTGCGCGCGGCCGCGGCGATCGGGGACATGTTGAGCAGGTCCGCGACGGTCCCCCAGGCGGGAAGGAACTGGCGGTGGCCGAGCACCCCGTGTCGGGACGGGGACTGCGCCGTCGACAGCGAGGTCAGGGCACAGGTCGTCGTGGACGGGAAGACGCTCGTGATCGGGCGGCTCGCTTCGATCCAGTTCGAGGGGACGCCGGGAGTTTCGGTGGCGGCCGTGCGCCAGCCGCTCCATCCCAGTCCGTCGATCAGGAGCAGGACGATGGGGCCCTCCGCGCGGCGCCCGTGGAACGGGTCCCATCCCGCGGGGACCGGGGGGAGAAGCGGGGGTCCGCCGGAGCGCCCCGGCTGCAGACCCACGGCCCGGGCGATGGTGCTCGCTAGGTTGGGAAGAGATCGGCCCTCGTACCGTGGGACGGCGTACGGTGGCTCGGCTCGCCCTGCAAGCTCCTTCTCGGCCTGATCCCAAGCCCGTTGGGTGGACGGGTCGAGCCTGTCGCCCCTCCGCACGGGAGGCCGGTGAACGCCCGACCGCGTGCGTTCCTGGGACAAGGGCCTCACCGGTCGGTGCGGGAGATGTCCTGTCGCTTAACAGTTCCAGAATCGCCGGATGCGGGAGCTCAGTGCGGGTCATCGAGGTCGGGAACCTCGGGTTCGGGCTCCCCCAGCGTCCTTTGGCGCGTTCCGACGCGGGCGACCTCCTGGACCGCCAAGGAGAGCCGCCGCACCGGTCGACCCCGTCCGGTGCGCTCTCGCTCGAGCAGCCGGTGCAGGAGGCGCCGGGCTTCCGCGAGCAGCGGGGCTTCGCCCAGGACACTGGCCGGTAGGCGTCGCCCCATTTGGGTCTGATCGAAGTCCGCCCACCGCAGCCGGAGGACCACCGAACGGTACGCGAGCTTCTCCTCCGCCACGCTCTGGGCGAGCTCGGAGGCGAGCGAGCCGAGCATCTGCTCCAGGACGGCGGGGTCGTCGGTGTCCTCGCGCAGCGTCCGGTCGACGCTGCGCTGCCGGGGTCCCGAGCGCTCCGGGGCGGGGGGGCTGGGGGCCCCGCGGGCGATCGCCCGCAGTTCGTCGGCAAACCCCCCGAACCGACGACGCAACCGCGCGGCATCCGTGGTGCGGAGCTCCCCGATGGTTCGGACGCCGAGCTCGGCGAGCGCCAGTTCCGCCTTCGGTCCGACCCCGGGAATGGCGCGAGCCGGCAACGGGGCGAGGAACGCTTCGGTCCCCTCGGGGGGTACCACGACGACCCCCCGGGGCTTCGCCCGGTCGGAGGCGATCTTGGCGATCACCTCGTGGGGACTGACTCCCACGGACGCCGGGAGGTGCAGCGTATCGCCGATGCGCAGCTGGAGGGTGCGGGCCTGCGCTTCGGCCTCCGCCGCCGTCGCGAGCTCCACCTCCACCTTCGCCTCGTCGATGCTGCGCATCCGGACCTCGCCGAACACCTCCTTCAGCAGAGCTCGCAGTTCCCGGCTGGCGCCGACGTACTTCTCGAAATCCGGTCGGATCCATACCGCGTCGGGAAGGAGCTCGGCGGCGCGGAGGACCGGCATCGCGCTGCGGACCCCGTGCGCGCGAGCCTCGTAGCTCGCCGAGAGCACCACGCCGCGCGCGCGGGGGCTTTCTGGCTTGGGGCCGACGATGACCGGCTTCCCGACGAGCTCGGGCTGCTGGCGGAGCTCGCAGCTCACGTAGAAGGCGTCCATGTCGATGTACAGGACCCAGCGCATCGCGATCTTCCCCCGGCCCTACGGGGGCGGGGGGGTTTGTCGGTTGAGGCTAGATGCCGAAATCGACCGCGCGGGCGTCGACCTCGATCCCCCGGGGGCCGATGGAGTAGGGCTGGACCGAGCGGAGATGGGCGGTGCGTCGCATCTTGAGGACGCGGAGCGCTAGACCGACCTTGTGACCGTCGGCGCCCCGGTTGTAGCCGAGCAGGAGCACCCCGTCGCTGACGTACTCGACCAGGCCGTCGCGGGAGACCTCGGGGTGGAGCGGGTCGGCCTCGGCGGTGAGCAGCGTGGTCGCGCCGGCGCTGCGGCAGGCGGCCGCCAGGCCGAACAGCGTCGCGCGCCGGCCCGGCTCGTCGTCGCTCAGCATGTTGAGCAGGGAGACCGAGTCGACGGCGATCCGCCGGACCTTCATCCGGGCGATCTCCTGGGGGAGCTCGCTCGAGATCCGGTGGAGGTTGGCCTTGGTCTCCTTGGGATCGAGCCGGAGGATGGTGAGCAGCTTCTTTTCGATGGCCGCGTCGACGGGCCAGCCAAAGCCTCGGGCGCTCGCGACGAGCGCCGGCACCTCCTCCTCGAGCGAGAGGAAGAGGCCGGGCTCGCCCTTGGCCGCGCCGGCCATGAGGAAACCGAGCGCGAGGCAGGTCTTGCCGGTGCCCGGCAGGCCCGTCGCCAGGACGACGTGGCCAGCGGGGAAGCCGCCGCCGACCATCTCGTCCAGGCCGCCGATCCCGGTCGGGACGCGGGCGGTGGGCTCAGATCCGCTCATACTGCGTGGTCACCAGTCCCGAGAGCGAG
>DASYZY010000010.1:0-1574 GCA_035945735.1 Thermoplasmata archaeon | reverse complement strand
CGCTGGCGAGGATCGAGAGGAGACGCTCCCGCGCCAGTCCCATCGACTCGCCCAGGGCGAGCGTCTCGCCCAACAGGACGAGCTGGCCCGTCGTGAGCAGGTTGTTGGTGAGCTTCATCGCGCTGCCCGAGCCGACCGGCCCCATCCGTTCGACCTGCGAGGCAAAGGCGCGCAGCGCCGGTTCCGCCCGGTCGAGCTCGGCGGGGCCGCCACCGGCGAACACGCTCAGCGTCCCCTTCTCCGCGGCGTCGACGCTGCCGCCCACCGGGCAGTCGGCGTAGAGGACGCTGTGCTCGGACAGCAGCGCAGCGGGGGCGCGGGACTCCTCAGGGGCGCTCGTGGAGAGGTCGACGATGAGGAGCCCGGCGGAGGCGCCCTTGAGCACCCCGCGACGGCCCGACAGCACGCGCGCGGTGTCCTTGGACTCCGGGAGCATGACGAAGAGCAGACCCATGCCGACGGCCTCGGCGACCTCTCTCGGGCTGTCGCACCAGGTCGCCCCTGCGTCGAGCAGCGGCGCGGCCTTCTCGCGCGTCCGGCTGGTCACGAACAGTCGGTAGCCCGCGGCGTGCAGGCGGGTGGCGATCGGCAGGCCCATGCGTCCCAGCCCGACGAACCCCACCGCTTCGCCGCCGACGGGCTTGGCGGCCGAGCTGGCGCTCAATGCAGCGTCCATGACCCGTAAGGGTCGTACGGGCCCAAAGAGTTGCCGGCGCCGCCCCTACAGTCGGATCTGGGCGGCATCGCCGACGACGAGCGTCATCTCGTCGGCGTTCGCGGTCTTGGCGCTGATCAGCACCTTGCGACCCACCAGCGAGTCGGCGATCCGGACCGGCCCGTCCAGGCGTGCCCCCTCGAGCAGGATCGAGCGCCGGACGCTCGCCCCGTGGAGCTGCACCTCGTCCCCCAGCGTCGTGCCGGGTCCGACGTGGCTGCCCGGTCCGAGCCGGACGTTCCGGCCCAGCATGGCCGGGCCGTCGATCGAGGCACCGGCGTCGACGACGCTGCCCGCGCCGATGGCCACCGGCCCCTGGACCGTCGCGCCCGGGGCCACCGTGCCCTCGCGCAGGAGCTTGTGCGGCGGCAGCGAGCCGAGCACCTTCTCGTTCGCGTCGAGGAGGTCGGCCGGAAGTCCCGTGTCCTTCCACCACCCCTCGAGCCGCAACGGCAGCACCCGGCCGCCGCCCTGGAGGAGGTTCCAGATCGCCTCGGTGATCTCCAGCTCGCCTCGACGCGAGGGCTGGAGCCGCTCGATGACCGGGTGGATCGCCGCGGTGAAGAGGTAGACGCCGATGAGCGCGAGGTCGCTCTTGGGCGCGGCCGGCTTTTCTTCGATGGAGACGATCCGGTCGCCCTCGAGCTCGACGATGCCGTAGTGGCTCGGGTGCGCCACGGGTGTGGCCGCTACCACGGCGTCCGGATGCTCCCGCTCGTAGGCGGCGAGGAACGGTGCGACCCCGGCCTGCAGCAGGTTGTCGCCCAGGTACATGACGAACGGATCGCGGCCGAGGAAGGCGCGCGCGCAGAGCACGGCGTGGGCGAGCCCCTTCGGCTCGCCCTGGTGGACGTAGGTG
>DASYZY010000009.1:0-1703 GCA_035945735.1 Thermoplasmata archaeon | reverse complement strand
TGCCGCGCGCCCTTCGCGGAGAGAGCGGAACGCGCGTGCGACCCGACTAGGCTCCCGAGGGTGTCTCGGCCCGTCGCGAGCGTCGGGCCGTTCGGAGCCACGCGTCGACGCCCGTTCCGTACTGCATCGCCTTCTTCGGGCGCCGCGCGAGCTCGGGGGGAAGACCGAGGTGGAGGGCGATCCGCCGCAGAAGCGGCTTGCTCTCGCTGGACCACTGGAAGATCGCGGCGTCCACCCGGGCCACGCGGGTCCGAAAGTCGGGATCGAGGTAGGGGGCCACGAGCCGGCGACCGGCCGCGGCGGCGATCCGCTCGGTCTCCGGCCAGTCGACCTGGAGCAGCCGGTCGAGATCCTGTGCCGCCCGCGCGGGACCTTCGGTCGAGGCGAGCCCCCGAAAGTGGGCGTAGCCCCAGAACAGTTCGTCGGCGCCCTGGCCGGTGACCACAACGGGCTCTGGAGCGGCAGCGAGGGCGAGCTCGAACGCGAGTTGGACGCTGGCAAGTCGCGTCGGTGGCTCCTCAGCGACGGCCGCCCGGAGCCGAGGGGAAGCGGGATCGAGCTCCGGGGGGAGCTCTCGTCCCGTCCAGGGGAGGCCGAGGAGCTCCGCGCCTCGTTTCCCCGCGCCGAGATCATGGGATCCGGGAAGCCCGATGGTCAACAGATGAGTTGACGGCCGGTGCCGCAGCAGCCAGGCGAGGATCGACGAGTCGAGGCCGCCAGAATAGAGCACGGAGATTCCCCCGGAGCGGGGGACGGTCCGATCGACTGCGGTACGGAGTTCCGTGCTCAGCCGTTCGACCGCGTCGGCCGCTTCCATGGGCGTGGGCGAGCCGGGGTTGCCCCGCTCCCCTCACTCGAGCCGCACATGAGATATAGCCGCCGAGGCCCGACCGGCCATGACGGGCGACGCCGCGGCCTCCGAGGGTCGGAGGAGCCGCCCGGTGGTCTACGTGGATCGCGATGGCACCCTCAACCCCGACTTCCACTACCTGGCCGACCCCGATCGGATCGAACTGCTGCCCGGTGTGAGCCAGGGGATCGGCGAGCTCCGCGCCGGCGGCTTCGCCGTAGTGTGCGTCACCAACCAGTCCGGTGTGGCGCGGGGCCTCTACACGCGGGGGACGGTCGAGCTGATCCACGCCCGGATCCAGGCCCGGCTCGCGCGGGCCGGCACCGAGATCGACCGGTTCTACTACTGCCCCCACGCGCCGGCCGACGGCTGCGACTGCCGCAAGCCGAAGCTCGCCCTGTTCCTCCAGGCCGAGCGCGAGCTCGGCCTCGGACGTTCCGGTTCGGGCATCATCGGCGACCGCTGGCTCGATATTTCGGTCGGAGCCCAGCTCGGTCTCCGGAAGGTGCTCGTGCCGGAGCGCGGGGTCGAGGCGGAGACGCTGGCCGAGTTCCAGCCGGACCGGCCCGCTCCGGATTACGTCGCCAGCGACTTCCTGGACGCCGCCCGCTACCTGCTGCTGCGTCGGCGGGAGATCCCGGCGTGAGTCGCACGAACGAGACTCACGCGCCTCCGCCTCCACCGGAGACCACGTGGTCCTCTCGCTAGCCGAGTCCCTCGTGGGCGTCGCCGCCACGGCGCTCTTGGCCGGCGGCGCCGTCGCGAGCGGGGCCCTCACGCGCCTGGCCGGCCTCGTCGCCACTGCCTTCGGGGTCGTCATCGTCGTCGCTGGCGGCTTTCCCTACCTGGCCCT
>DASYZY010000008.1:0-3312 GCA_035945735.1 Thermoplasmata archaeon | reverse complement strand
ATCTTTCGTCGGAGGCGTCGGCCGGCCGATGAACGTCGCCGATCCGGTACCGGCGGAGCCCCTCGAGGTCGAGATCGCCGCGCTCGACGAACGCCTCCCGCTCGAACCGCTGAACCGGGAGCTCGACGCGCGTCCCCGGCTTCCGGCGGAGCTGTTCCGCGAGATGGGCCGGGCCGGGCTGCTCGGCCTGACCGTTCCCACCGAGCTCGGGGGCCGCGGACTTTCTCCGGTCCGGGCCGCCCGAGTCCTCTATCGCCTCGCGCAGCGGGGAGGCACGCTCGCGGCGAAGCTCTCGCTGCAGCCCGAGTTCTGCTCGGTCCTCGGCAGCCTCGGGCGGACCGAGCACCAGCGGGAGAGCTACCGCCAGCTCCTGGCCGGGGAGCGCCTCATCGGCAATCAGATCACAGAGCCCGGGGCCGGCTCCGACCTTCGGGCCCTCTCGGCCTCGGTCGAGCTCGACGGGAGCGTGGCCCGGATCTCAGGTACGAAGAGCCAGGCGGCCTTCGCGGTCGACGCCACGGAGGCGATCGTCCTGCTCCGGACGCCGGTCGGCACGGACTCGGCCTTGGGGGCCTGGCTCGTGCCGCAGGACCGGCCGGGCATCGAACGCGTGGTCATCGACGACCATGGGGAGCGCTGGATGCGCCGCGGGACGGTGACGTACCACCGCCTCGAGTTGCCGGCGGAGGCTCAGATCGGTGAGCCCCGAGCGGCGATGAGCGCCCTCCGGGCCGAGCTGCTCCGGGAGCGCGGCCTGCTCGCCGCGATCTACCTCGGGGTGGCCCGACGCAGCTGGGAGGAGACCGTCGCCTTTACCGGCTCGCGCCGCACCTTCGGTGCCCCCCTCGCCGAGCGTCAAGCGATCTCCTTCCCCCTCGCCGAGGATTGGGTCCGGCTCGATTCGGCCTGGCGTCAGGTCGAGGCGGTGACTCGCCGTCTCGAGGACGGAACGGCGACCGAAGCGGAGACCGCGATGCTCAAGTGGCACGCGGGGGAGGTCGCGCTGACCGCGCTCGAACACGCCGTGCAGTTCCACGGCGGTGCCGGCTACTCGGCCGAGCTTCCGCACGAGCGCAGGCTGCGAGATGTCCGGAGCGCCCGGATCGCCCACGGCACCGCCGAGATCGCCCACCGCATCGCCACGCGCGCGCTCTGGCCGGCCGAGTCCCGAGCCGGAAAGGACTTCTAGCCCCGCTCGGCTGGCGCGCCCGTGCCCCCGACCCGATACCAGCTCGAGCTCGTCCTCCCCGACTCGGGGGCCGAGTTCTCCGGGGTGCTGCGCTGCGAAGTGGAGGTGAGCGCGCCGGAGCTTGCGCTCCATGCGCAGGAGCTCCGGATCGACAAGGTCGAGGTCGACGGGAAGCCCGCCGGCTTCGAGCTCGACCCGACGCAGGAGGAGCTTCGGATCCACGTCGGAGGCCTCGGCCGCCACCAGCTCCAGATCGCCTACCGGGGCGCGATCCTCGATCCGGGGCTCACCGGGTTGTACCGCTCGACCTTCCCCGGCGGCAGCATCCTCACGACGATGATGTATCCCACGGGCGCGCGCCGCGTCCTCCCGTGCGTCGACCAGCCGGCGGCCAAGGCCGTCTTCGACGTCACGGTCGATGCGCCGGCTGGTCCTCTCGTCATCTTCAACACGCCCGCCGAATCGATCGAGCAGGTCGGCGACCGTCAGCGCGTGCGGTTCGCTCCGACCCCGCTCATGTCGACCTACCTGCTGTACCTCGCCGTCGGACACTTTGCCGAGGTCACCGCCCGGGCGGGGCCCACCGAGCTCCGACTCGCCCTCCCACCGGGCCGAGAGGCCGCCGCGGCCTTCGCCCTCGAGCACGCGAGCAAGGCGCTGCCGGCGCTGAACGAGTTCTACGGGATCCCATACGGGCTCCCCAAGCTCCACCTGGTGTCGGTGCCGGCGTTCTGGGCCGGCGCGATGGAGAACTGGGGCGCGGTCGCCTTCCGCGAAACGCAGTTGCTGGTCGATGCGACCACGAGCACGCTGGGCCGGCGGCTCGTGCGCGAGACGGTGACCCACGAGTTCGCGCATCAGTGGTTCGGCAACCTGGTGACGATGAAATGGTGGAACGACTTCTGGCTGAACGAGAGCTTCGCCACCTGGATGGAGGGGACCATCGACACCCAGCTCTACCCCGAGCTCGCCCCGTGGAGCGACTTCCAGCTCCGGTTCTGCCGCTGGGGCCTAGAGGGAGACGCCTTCGGGATCACGCATCCGATCCGGGTCGCCGTCGACAAGCCGAGCGAGCTCGGTCAGATCGCCGACGAAGTGACCTACGGCAAGGGCGCGACCGTGCTGCGGATGATCGCGGCGTACGTGGGGGAGGAGCGGTTCCGGGCCGGGGTCAGCCTCTACCTACGTCGCCACGCCTACGGTAACACCGTCGCCGACGACCTCTGGACGGCCCTCGAGGAGACCGCGCAGCGACCGGTGCGCCGCATCATGACGAGCTGGATCGACCGTCCGGGCTTCCCGCTGGTCTCGGCGCGCGCCGCCGACGGCCGTCTTCGGCTCTCCCAGCGGCGATTCCGCTACTTCGACGGGGAGGCCGACGAACCGTGGCCCATCCCGCTGACCGTCCGTATCGGGAAGCAGGAGCGCGCGATCCTCCTGGACGGCCGCGAGACCGAGCTCGAGTGCCCAGATGGGGCCACGGTGCTCCTGAATCCCGGCCGAACCGGATTCTACCGATGCCAGTACGACGCCGCGCTCACGTCCCGGATCGACGCCCAGTACGCCGGGCTCACGGACGCAGACCGCTGGGGGCTCCTGTCGGATCGAGGCGCCCTCTGGCTCCAGGGCTCGGCGAGCGCGGCCGAGCTCGCCGCCGAGCTCGACCGGGCCTCGGGTTTCCCGGATTTCCTGACCGTCGAGGAGGCCTTCCTCCAGCTCCTGGCCATGGAGGGGATCGTCGCCCGCCAGCCGGAGCTCCGCGTCGCGTTCGCCCGGTTCTTCCGGCGCGGCCTCGACTCGATCGGGCTCGATCCCGCCGCGGGCGAGGGCGAGCTGGTGGGCCGGCTTCGGGGGCGGCTCGTATTCGGCCGGGTCCGAACCGACATGGACTTCGCCCGGCGACTATCGGAGCGCCTCGTGCAGTTCGAGACGGTGAGCGGCGACCTGCGGGGCCCGGTCGCTCTCGCCTACGGCATGGCCGCCGACGCCCGGGCGCTCCCAGCGCTCGAGGCGCGCATGCACTCCGCGGGCTCGGAGCAGGAGGCCCAGCAGCTGGGAGTCGCTCTCGCGGCCGTCCGGGACCCGGCCGCGGTCGACCGGGTGCTCCAACAGCTCTTCCAACC
>DASYZY010000007.1:0-2945 GCA_035945735.1 Thermoplasmata archaeon | reverse complement strand
GCGCTCGGCGGGCTCGGCCTCCTCCAGCCGCTTGGCGATCTGCTCCTTCAGGAACCCGGGCCCCGCGACGATCACGGCGGTCGCGCCGGCGAGCTCGGGGCGGAGCACGCCGAGGAGCTCGTCGACGTACGCTTCCCGATCCTTCTCGTGGCGCCGATCGGCGTACCGCTTGCCCGGCAGGGAGCGGCGCAGGTCGGCGACCGGCTCGATGGCCCGGCCCCGGATCCGGACGATCGAGCTGTCGCCCCAGTCGACGGCCGCGACGACGAGCGTCGGGTCCCCCCGCGCCGCGAGCCCCTCCTCGAGGAGGGAGCGCTCGCCGGCGGTGAGCCGCTCCTTCTGGACCGTGAAGGTGTCGCCCTCACTGAAGTCGAGCGTGTGGTGCCGGCCCTGGTCGAACGGGCCCTCGATGATGGGCCCGGTCACGCGGACGTGGTGCGAGAATCCGTGGAACTCCACCTGCTCCGCACGGACCACGAGCCAGATCCGACGCCGCTCGCGCTGAGCGCCCGGGGTCTCCTCCGGGGCCTCCGGGTCGCGACGGGTCGTGGAACCCCCGACGAGGTCGCCGGCCCGGAGCAGCCGCGCCGACCGCCAGAGGTCGCTCGGGGTCTCGATCCTCAGGCGCAGGAGTCCCGTCGACGGGTCCTGATGGAGGAGACGCACGAGGGCCCCGGGCCGAGGAGCGGGCGGGCCGTACATAGCTCCTCGCCCGGAATCGACGAACGCTCCGGCGAGGGAGCGGGGCCTCGAGCCGTCCAGCCTCGCCCGGTTTCGGAACGCTTAAACCTCGGGTCTTGGCTCGGCACGGGGCGGCCCACGTGCCCTTCTTCGATGAGCTGCGTACCCATCCGCGGTTCCGGTACTTCCTGCTCGCCGGCACCTTCTCCTTCGCCGCCCCCACGGCGGCCCTGGTGGTCCTCACCAACGAGATCGTACGGGGCTACGGCTCGAGCGGGACCGGCGCCGACTACGCCGCGCTCGCGCTCGCCCTGCTCGGCCTGTCGGCGACGCTGCCGACGCTGGGGGCCGCGGTCGTCAGCGGCACCCTTGCCGACCGGGTGAATCGCCTGCGCCTGATGCGCGGGGTCACCGCCATCGCCCTCCTCTCGCTCTCCATCGCCGCCGTGGTGGTCGGTCTCCGACCCTCGGCGCTCTTCGCGGCCCCCGGCGCGGCCGGATTCCACCTTCCCGTGTGGGTGCTGCTCCTATTCCCGGCCTGGGCCGCGATGACGGCGGCCGCCACGATCTTCCGGCCGGCGTTCAACGCGTCGCTGCCCCGACTCGTCCGACCGGAGTCGCTGGGCCGTGCGAACGGGCTCATCTTCGGACTCACCGTCGTCGTCGGCGTCGCCTCCTGGATCGCCGTGGGCCCGATCACCCAGTACGCCGGCGCCGTCCCCGCCCTGCTGCTGCCCATCGGTCTGTTCGCCGCGAGCCTCGTCTGTCTGGGCGTGCTCGATGTCCAGCTCGAGGACCGACGGATCGGCCCCCGCCACGCCTTCCTCAGCGACGCGGCCGAGGGGTACCGTTTCCTTGCCCACCGCCGGGAGCTGCTGGCCCTGACCTTGGGGAGCCTCGGGATCAACTTCCTCAACGCCGTCGCCTTCGTCGAGTTCCCCTTGTATGCGATCGACTACCTCGGGGGCAGTGCCACGCTGCTGGGGGCGTTCTACGCCGTGGGCAGCATCGGTGGGGGGGTCGGCGCCTTCCTGATCGGACGGAGCCAGTTCGAACGGAGCGCCGGGCGCATCATCGCGCTCCTCGTCGTACCCATGGGCCTGACGGTCGCCGCGCTGCCACTGCTGCGTTCGCCGGTGTTGGCGCTCGGGGACATGTTTCTGTTCGGACTCTTCCCCGGGATGGTCCAGACGGTCTTCCTGGCGGGTGTCCAAGGCACCGTGCCGAACCGGTTGCTGGGCCGCGTATTCGCCGCCGACGAGGTCGGCTCGTTCGGGCTGGTGCCCGTCGGCCAGTTCGCCGGGGGTCTCCTCACCGTCGCCTTCGGGCTCGAGAGCACGTACTTCCTCGCCGGGGTCGGCACGGTCGCCATCGGGCTGGCGCTCCTGCTCCTGCCGGCGGTGGCCCGGTTCCGGTTCGCCCCGGAGCCGGCGGTACCGCCGGGAGTTGGAGTTCCGACAAGCGTGCCGGAGCCGCTGCCGGGGGGTCCGATTGTCGGATCGGGCGAACCGCCACCATACTCGTAGCGGCACGTCGCGCTCAGCGCTCGGCACTCTCGCCGACCGGGGGGGTAAGCGGACCACCGGGCGGATTGGCGCGATCATGGGGGGAGTGCAGCGCGCTCCAGATCCCGCGGAGCAGGTCACGCGAGCCGACCGCGGCGACGAGCACGAGCTGGGCGGAGACGCGCGTGAGCGCGTTGTAGGCGTAATCCGTCGCGTCCCCCTGCCCAGGGGCGCTCATCCCGCGCTGGAACCAGAGCGCGAAGCCCAGCGCGCACAAGAGGGCGGCCAGCGTCGTGCTCGGCCAGTTGGACCGCCGGACCCACGGCAGGATTGTAAGGACGAGCAACATCCCCGCCAGCGTTCCCCCAATGTCGCCGGCGCTCCCCCAGTAGTGTCCGAGCCAGTAGCGGGCCGTGGCTCCGTGGGGCGTCAGGGCGCTGAGGGCGACCCAGAACTGTTCGTAGACGTCGATCATCCCGACCGAGGCCAAGTTGGCCACGAGCAGTGCCAGAGCGCCCGCGTAGGCTCGCCGTAGCTCGCCTCGCTCGCGCAGATACACGAACCAAGAGACCCCCGCCAAGGAGAGAGCGACCCCGGCGTACGTGAAGGGATAGACGGTGTTCGCGTAGCCCGGGACCTGGAAGATCGTATGACCCAACGGGTCCCGCGTCGGAAAGAACAGGGCTCCGACGGCGGCGTAGTCGAACCACGCGACGGACGCCGTGGCCACGGCCAGCAGCACCACGACGCCCATGGTAG
>DASYZY010000006.1:0-2858 GCA_035945735.1 Thermoplasmata archaeon | reverse complement strand
GGCCCCGGCGCGGCTCAGCCGGATGAGCGAGATGGATTCCGCCGCGAGCGCCGAGCCGATGAGTCGGCCGAGCGCCGGCTCGTGGCCGATCAATAGCGGCGGCTGGCGGAACCGGTGGCGGGCCAGCTTGTCGAGCACGTTCTCGGGCGAGGCCCCGGGAGCGAGCTCGGGCCAGATCTGGAGCGCCGGGTGGAATTCGAGCGCCTCGCGGAGGATCTTCGCCGTGTGGAGCGCGCGGACCGCGGGGCTGGTCACGATCGGACCATGGGATGGCAGGAGCCGCGCTAGGCCCCGAGCGGCCTTTCGGGTCTGCCTCACGCCGGCCTTGGACAGCGGTCGCTCCTCGTCCTGCGGCCACCGGCTCGGATCGCGCTTCTCCGCTGGACCGTGACGGACGAGCACCACATCGAACTGCGGACGGGCCCGCGAGGCGTCCTTGGGCAGGACGAGCGACACGGCTCGCGCGGTCCGCGGCATGGGGGTCGGGACCGTACTGCGCCGCCTCATGAACCCTTCGGAATGCGCCGGGCCGTAATACGTCCCCCCGCGGTTACGGAGCCCGCGACGCCACCTCCGGACCGCTACGGAAGGACTCTCCGACGCCGGTTCATGTAGCTGGAGCTCCTCGGGGAGACCATGGCCCGATTCGGTGCTTCGGGGTCCGGCCGACTGTCCTACCGCGAGGGCGCCCCGGAGGCCGCGCCCCCTTCGGTGCCGGCGCTGCTCCGCAATCGGGGGCCCCCCGTACTGCTCCGCCCCGCCGCCCGCAAGGAGATGCTCCGGCGGATGCAGCAGCTCCACCGTCACGCGCTCGACCAGGTGGCCGCGCTCACCGGCGCCTCCACCGAGGCGCTCCACCGCTTCCGTCGCGAGCTCGAGGCGAGCGGCCTCGCGGAATCCCTCGTGGAACGGGGCGCCGGTCCCGCCTTCGCCGACGAGTTTCCGCAGGGGGCGCTGCTCTACCTGCTGGTCCGGGCCCTCGGACCGAACCGGGTCGTGGAGACCGGCGTGCACCCCGGCTACACCAGCAGCTGGATCCTGTCGGCCCTGGACGCGAACGGGTCGGGGTCGCTGACCTCGCTCGGTCCGGGCAGCGTTCGGGGCCGGGCGGCGGGGATCCGCGAGACGACGGTGGGCCAGCTCATCGCCCCTAGATTGCGCTCGCGGTGGACGCTCGTCCTGGGAAACAGCGAGGAGAACCTTCGCGCGATCCTCGCCGATGGGGGCGCGGTCGACCTCTTCCTGTACGATAACGGCCCGGACGCGGATCGGGCGCGATTCGAGCTCCGGACGGCGTGGGGATCGCTCTCTTCGCACGGGATCCTGCTGGCTCATCACTCCGACGCGACTCCGGTCTGGGCGGAGATGTGCAGCCGTCAGGGGCTCCCGCCCCAGCTCCTCGACTCTGGCCCGCCTCCCCTTGGCGCGCTCTCCATGACCCATCCGGAGACGGTTCCCTCGTAGCCGAACTTCGCTATCGAACTCGGCGCCTCGTCGGGCGCGGCAGAGCCGTGGCTCCGTCGAGGAAGGTTCGTACGGGGGGAACATAATGGCCGGAGCCCCCCGGGAGACTGGGGCCGATGGGGGAGCCGACGCCGGGGCAGCGGGTGGCCTCGCTCCTTCTCCTGCGGCAGACCCGCTCGCTGCTGCGAAGCACCGCCGGGCGGCTGCTGTTCGCCAGTGTGCTCGTTGGCTACCTCTACCTTTCGCTGACCGTCGGCCAGATGCTGGTCTTCGGTCCGACCCACCAGAGCGCTACGACCGTCGCGATCGTGCCCAACGGCTACCCTAGCTGGAACTTCCCGGAACTGATCGTCATCGCGCCCAACGCGGTCCTCGTGCTGCCGTACCTGTCGGCGCTCGTCATGGTCCTCGTTTCCCTCGGCGTGGGTCTCGGGATGAGCGCGTCGGTGGTGATCTCCCTCCGGATCGCCCGTCGCCCCCGTTCGGGCGCTCGGGCGGCGGGTGCGCTCGGGGCCGTCGAGGGACTGAGCCCGGCGCTCATCGCGGCCCTCACGCTGGGGGCGTGCTGCTCGACAACCGCGGCCTCGACCGCGGGGATCGGTCTCGCCGCGCAGGCGAGCGGGACGAGCGTCGCGAACCTGCTCGCGAACACTTGGTTCCTGAACCTCCTCCAGCTCCTCGTGCTGGGCGTGGCCCTCCTGGCCCAAGAGCAGTTGATCGAGGTGTACGGCCGCATCCTCGGGCTGACCCCTGCCGTCGCAGCCGACGCCGAGACCGCGACCTCCGTGGGTCCGCGATCGATCGCCGCGGGGCTGGCTCGCTTCTATCTGGTGGTCGCCGGGCTCCTCGCCGTCCTCGCGATGTTCCTGGCCTGGACCGTCGTTCCGATCGCTACCGCGAGCCCGGGTACGTGGTTCCAGTGGATCGTGGTCGTGGAGGGGGTGGGGGTGTCGGCCCTACTCGTCGGGCTGTTCCCCTCCCTCCTTCGCGGACCGGCCCGACTCGGCGCGAGCCGGTTCGCGGCTTGGGCGGTTCGCGGCTTCGTCGGGCTGGGCGCCGGTATCCTGCTGGTCGGGGTACCGTTCCCTCTGACGGCCTGGGGCGTGCACGGATTCGTCAACGAACTATTGGGGGCGGCCGGAGCGCCGTCGGTCTGGGGAGGCGTCTCCCCCGGCATGGGGCTGGGGGCGGCGCTCTACGTTCACTGGGGGCTCGAGTACGTCGGACTCGGGACGTTCGGCCTGCTCGTGGCGATCCGACCGGCGAACACCTGGCGATGGCTCGGCCCCCGGCGGGCAGCCTCCGCCGATGGATTTCCTCCATCGCGGAGCCCGGCTGCGGGTCGGACGGTGATCGCGGTCCCGGTCCCCTCCGATAACGCAGCCCCGGCCGGA
>DASYZY010000005.1:0-8166 GCA_035945735.1 Thermoplasmata archaeon | reverse complement strand
TGCTGGCGCCCGGCAGCTTTCTCCCCGAGGGCCTCACGGCATCCCCCCGTTGGGCGGTGCTCGTCGCGGGCACGCTGCCGGCCCCCGCCCTGCAACGCGAGCTCGCCGACTCCCAGTTTCGACCGGAGGAGCGGCTCACCCTCGCCCCGTACTCGGCCGAAGCGCTGTCCGAGCTAGTGGCCGACCGGGCGCGCCGTGCGCTGGGCTGTGAGCCGGAGCCGGCGTGGCTGGGCGAGCTCCTTCGCCGGTCGATGGCCGAAGGAGGAGGGGCCGCGCGAGCGCTGCAGCTGCTGCGCGAGCAGTTCGGCCAGGAGGGGCCCGCCGCCCACGAACCCCCCGGTCGGCCGCACCCCGGCTGGGAGACGGTGGAGCCCCGACTCCTCGCCGCGCTGGCCCGCGCCACCGCCGGCGGCCCGTGCGAGCTCTCCGCACTGCGCGACGCCGAACGGAGCCTGGCGCGCCGGGACGGCGTCGCTCCGCTCGCGGCCACGACCCTGTGGCGCCGGATGATCCGGCTCGAGCAGATGGGGGTGCTGCAGCGCGAGGTCCGTTCCGGCGGTCCCGGCGGCAGCCGGTCCCTCGTCCACCTCCGGCGGCCCTTGCCGGCGCTCGGCGAGGCTACGGAGCGGAGTACTCTTCCAGCGATCGGCGGCCCCTCGGGCGCGGCGGCGACGCCGCGGTTGCGGTGGGAGCGGCTGGCGGCGCCGCCGGCGTTCTCGGTCCGCTCCCCGGCCTAGGCGGCCGCAGCTCCCGGAGCACCATCTCGGCGAGCGCCGTCGAGCCCAATGCGCTCGCGACCCGGGTGAGCGGTGCCGCCCGCAGCGACTCGCGATCCGGGAAGCCGGCCGAGTAGAGCTGTCGGCCGCGGAACCGGCCGATGCCGCGCAGGCGCACCAGGTCGAGCAGCTCAGCCCGGGCCCCGTACTGCACGCGCAGCGCCAGCTCGTCGATGCTGCGGCGCAGCTGGGGCCGGAAGGCGGCCGCGATCCGGGTGAGCCCGAACAGTAGCCACTGGGCATCCTCGACCTTGCTCCGCAGGTCGCCGGCCCCGATCCCGCTGGCGCGGGTGAGCTCGAGGACCGGCATCTCGTCGATCCACCGTTCGAGGATCTCCGCGGTCTTGAGGCCGGCCAGGAACAGCTCGAGCTCCTCGGTGAGCCCCTCGGCCGATCCGGGCGCGAGCAGGAGCTCCTCGCGCTCGTCGGTGAACCGCTCGAGGAGATGGGGGAGCTCGCCGCGGCGCAGGTAGAAGGGGGGTAGATCCGGCGTCTGCGCGAGGGCGGCGAGCCAGGCGAACGGGCCGAGGCCGAGGGGAGCCTTCTCCACGGCCTGGCGAAGCAGGAGCGCGCTCACCGGATCGAGGTACAGATCGCTGGTCAGGCGACCGAATGGCGTCGCCCGGAGCTCGGTGGCCCGCTCGAGGAACCCGTGCCGGGTCAGGTACTCCCGGACCGTCCGGACCTTGTCGACGAGGTCCGGCATCGGAAGTGTTCGGCCGTAGAACGTTGCAAGGAAGAACCGCTCGAGCTCTCGTTCGGTCGCCACCTCGCCGCTCGCCACGAGGGCCAGCAGGTGCATGCGGAGCGCCGGCTCCGCGGCGAGCCGCGAGACGACGTCCTCGGGCGCCGCCCCGAGGTACTGGTCGAAGAAGCGCTCCTCTTCCTCGTCGCTCCGGGCCACGAGGACCGCCTCGCCGGTCCGGTCGTAGCGCGGCCGTCCGGCGCGCCCGCACATCTGCAGGACCTCCCCGGCCGGGATCGGCGCGTTCATCCCCAGGTGGTCGTCGTAGCGGGTCGTGTCGCGCACGATCACCCGGCGCGCCGGCAGGTTGATGCCGGCGGCGAGCGTCGGCGTGGCCGCCAGCGCCTTGAGCCGGCGGTCGCGGAAGGCGCGCTCCACGACGCGGCGCTCGGGGTTGGTCAACGAGGCGTTGTGGAAGGCGACGCCGTGGGGCAGCAGCTCGGCGAGCCGGCGGCTTCCCTCGGTCTCCTCCTCGCCGAGGGCGGCGAGCTCGTCGGCCGCCGCGCGGGCGGCCGCCCGTTCCTCGCGGCTGAGCAGGGCGCCCACGGTCCGGGTGAGCAGCTGCGCCGCCTGCTCGCTGGACTTGCGCGTGCTCACGAAGACCAGCGCCTGGCCCCCGTCCTCGACCACGGTGCGGACCAGGCGGGGCACCGCCTCCAGCGGGGGCGGGATCTCGCGGACCGAAGTGTCGGTGAAGCGGATCCGCCCATCGGTGTAGACGCCCATCTTGAGCGGGACCGGTCGGAACTCGCTCTCGACGCGCTGAGCGCCGAGCCACTCGGCGAGCTCGGCGGCGTTGCCGACGGTCGCCGAGAGCGCCACCACATGCAGGTCGGCGTGCCGTCGGCGGAGCCGGGTCAGGCTCACCTCGAGCGTCGGTCCCCGCTCGGGGTCGCGGAGCAGGTGGACCTCGTCGGCCACGACGCAGCCGAGCCGGTCGAGCCACGGGCTGCCCCGGCGGAGCAGCCCGTCGGCCTTCTCGCTGGTCGCCACCAGGATGTCGAGCTTCTCCAGCTTCTCGGAGGACAGGTCGAAGTCGCCGATCGACAGCCCCACCCGGACGCCGAGCGGCTCGAAGGCGGTGAGCTCCTCGGCCTTCTCCTGGCCCAGTGCCCTCAACGGTACGAGATACAGGCCGGTCCGCCCGGCCTGGACCGCCCGCAGGAGCGCGAGGTACGCGACGAGCGACTTGCCGCTGGCGGTGGGACAGCTCAGCAGGAGGTTCCGGCCGGCGAGGACGTGCGGCAGGGCCGCGGCTTGAGGCGGATACAGCTCCCAGATGCCCTGGGCCCGGAGTATCTCGGCCACGGGCGCACCCAGGCCCAGCGAGTCGATGGGTCTCGAAGAGGAAGGATCGTCCGGCCGGGTCACGCGACTCGGAGCGGCGGCGCCGTCTTATGAATTTGGAACCGACCAGGGCGGCGGACCGTCGCCCGGGCCCGTCGGAGCCGTGGAACGGCCGTCAGCGTCCGATCAGCGCCCGTCCGAGGATCAGCTCCTGGATCTCGGTGGTCCCCTCTACGATGGGGAACACGCGCGCGTCGCGCAGGAGCCGTTGAGCCGGCGCATCGGCCGCTCCTCCGGCCGGCCCGGCGCGGTCCACCGCCGCGCTCGCGATCCGGACCGCCACCTGGGAGCAGAACAATTTGGCCGCGCTGGCCTGCTCCTCGACCGGCTCGCCGGCGTCCCGTCGGCGCGCCGCCTCCTCCAGCAACGACCGTGCGGCGGCGAGCTCGGTGTACGATCGCGCTACCTGCGCCCGAGCGAGGTCGGAGCTCTCCACCGACGCCGTCCGGCGAAGCTCCTCGAACGCCGCCTGAGCCACCCCCAGCGCACACGCCGCGATCCCGATGCGTCCACCGGTGAGGGCGCTGAGCGCGACGTGGAGACCCTGTCCCTCCGGTCCGAGCTGCGCGTTGAGGGGAAGGCGGACGTCCTGCAATGCGAGCTCGGTCGTCTCGCTCCCGTGCAAGCCCAGCTTGGCGAATCTCGAGGTGACCGAGAATCCCGGCGTCCCCTTGGGGAGGAGGAAGGCGGAGATGCCCTTCGACCCGAGAGCCGGGTCGCGGGTCGCGAACAGGAGCAGGAGGTCGGCCCGACCGCCGTTGGTGATGAACGTCTTGGAGCCGGTGATCGCAAAGCCGCCCTCCGTCCGGGTGAAGCGCGTCGTCAGGCCCTTCGCGTCCGAGCCGAACTCCGGCTCGGTCAGCGCGAAGCCGCCGATCCATCGACCATCGGCGAGCGGAGGAAGGCAGCGGTGCTTCTGAGCCTCGTCCCCCCACTGCGCGATCGGCGCGGCGCAGACCGAGAGGTGCACCGCGAGGAGGACCGCCACCCCCGCGTTGCCGCGGGCGATCTGTTCGAGCACGCCCGCCATCGTCGCCGAGTTCGCCCCGGCGCCCCCGAACTCCTTCGGGATCGACAGCCCGAGGAGCCCCGACCGGGCCAAGCGCTCCACCAGCCCGTCGGGTATCGCGTCGGCGCGGTCGATCTCGGCGGCGCGCGGTCGGAGCTCCTCCTCGGCGAACGCTCGGGCCCGGTCGACCCATGGGGCCTCCGGCCCCGAGGCGTGCGGCACGCGGGAGCCGACCTCGCCGAAGCCTTTAGCCGTTCGTCCGCCCCCTGCTCCCCGGAGGACGATGTCGACGCCGGCGAAGGACCGGTTCACGGGCCTCGACACGATCGCGCTCGCCCGGGAGCTCGGATCACTGGCCCGCGCCCGCCTCGACAAGGTGTTCGACGCGCCGGGTCCGGCGTTCGACCTCCAGTTCCGTGTCCCATCGGCCGGCCGCCGGACCTTGCGGGTCTGCCCGGGTCGCTACGGCGCGCTGATCGGGGCGGTCGAGGAGCGGGAGGAGGGCCTCAGCCCGTTCGCCCGCGAGCTCCGCCGCCTGCTCTCCGGTGCGGTCCTGCAGGAGGTTACCGATCCGGGCGGCGAGCGGATGCTCTCGCTCGAGCTCCGACGCGGCGACGTGGCGGAGCCGCTACGCGTCGTCTTCGAGCTCTTCGGTGCCGGCAACCTGCTAGTCGTTCGCGGTACCGAGCTGGCCGCGGTCCTCCATCCCCGGGCCTGGGCGCACCGCACGCTCCGCGTGGGTGCGGAGTACCGCGCCCCGCCAGGGCGCGCGAACCCGTGGCAGCTGGATACGGCACTCTGGGCCGGAGCGCTCCAAGGCAGCCGCACCGACGTCGTCAGCAGCTTGGCCGCTCGCCTGGGTCTCGGCGGACCGGTCGCCGAGGAGCTCCTCGCGCGCACCGGAGTCTCGGGCGCCGCGCCGGCGGCCGAGATCGCGGCCACCGAGGTCGAGTCGCTGGTCAAGGCGGCCGGTTCGCTACTGACCGAACTGGGCGCCGCCCCGTCCGGCTACCTGTACCGCGATGGAGAGCAGCTGGTCGACGCCGAGCCGTTCGCCTCGCGCCGTTGGCAGGCCGACCCGGCGGTGCGAGAGGAGAGAACTGGCGCGTTCTCCGAGGCCAGTCTCGCCTACTTTGGATCTCTCGTGGCCACGAGCGCCCCGGCGCCGCCGGGCGACGAGCGCCGGGACAGCCTCGCCCGGCAGCGGGCGCGCCAGGAAAGCGCGGTCCGCGAGCTGGAGGCGGAGTCGGAGCGGCTTCGTACCCAGGCCGAGACGATCCTATCGCGCTACCCCGAGGTCGTGGCGGGACTGGCCCGGATCGCCTCGCCCGGCGACGGACCGGTGGTCGAGCTCGAGCTCGATGGGATCCGTCTGCCGTTGCGCCTCGACCGCTCCCCTCGCCAGTCGGCTCAGCTGCTGTTCGATGAGCGCAAGCGGGTGGAGCTCAGGCTGGCGGGGGCGCGCGCCGCCCTGGAGTCCACCCACGCGATGGAGGGGGAGGCCGCGCCGGAGCGAGGTCGCGAACGGACCGCGAAGGCGAGCGCAGACCGGCCCCGCGCGCTCTGGTACGAACGGTACCGCTGGTTCGTCTCCTCCGAAGGAGTCCTCGTCATCGCCGGCCGCGACGCGGCGAGCAACGATCGCATCGTGAAGCGCTACCTCGGCAGCCGCGACCGGTACGTCCACGCCGACCTGCACGGAGCGGCGAGCGTCGTCGTCAAGCACCCCGAGGTCGGCGCGGCCGAGATCGGCGAGGCGACCCTGCGCGAGGCCGGTCAGTGGGCGGTCTGCCTGTCGAAGAACTGGCGCGCCGGTCGCGCTAGCGCCGACGCCTTCTGGGTGGAGGCGGAGCAGGTATCGAAGTCGGCGGAGTCCGGCGAGTTCGTGGCCCGGGGTTCGTGGGTGGTCCACGGCACGCGCCGGCTGCTCCGAGACCTGCCGCTGGAGCTTGGGCTCGGCCGGGTGCCCGTCGAAGGCGCGCACCGGTGGACGGTCGCGCCCCCCGAGGCGCTCCGGGCCCGCGGGGAGCTGCTCCGGTTGCTCTACCCCGGTGAAGAGAGGGATCGCGTCCCATTGGAACGGGCGGTGAGCCGTGAGCTGGGCATCGACCGAGACCTGCTCCAGTCGCTCCTGCCCGCCGGTGGAGTACGACTGGAAACGGTGAGTCCGGGTCCTAGCCGGTCCGCCGCCGCGAGTTCCTAGCGAGGCCGCGAGCGCGGGGCGCGCCGAATGGTCCGGGGTCCGGGCCGCATCGGTGGCCGCGCGCGGTCCCAGGTGGTTCGGTCCTGCGGGTCCCGTCGCCGGCGAGCCCGCTCCGGCCCGCGGGGCAGCTCGACGTGGACGTACGCGCGATCGATCTCGACCGGCCGGAACTCGCGCCCCCCTTCCTCCCACGTCTGACCGTGGGCCCGAAGGGCATGCACGCGGAGCGAGCGTCCGTTCACCGAGAGCAGGTTGCCGACGCCGACGAGGCTGCCGTCGGTCAGGTCGACCTCGAGCGGGATCGTCCGGCGACCCTCGACGAGCGCCAGTCGCAGCAGCGTGGGACTTTCCCGGCTCACCCAGATCGTCGCGACCTCGCCCGCTGTCGCCCGATGGGGGCGCCGGCCATCGCGGAGATCGATTCGGCGGACCCGAAGGGTCGGATCGGGCCCCGGGAGCGGCGCATCGACGACCAACTCGGCGCCCTCGGAGAGGCTCCACCGCACCGTCCGGGAGCGGCCTCCTTCTGAGAGCACGCCGGCCACGTCGCGGAGCCGGGGAGACGGTTGGAGGAACGGGTGGGTGCTCCGACACACGGCACAGCGAGCGACGCCCTCAAGGTCCCCCGCTCGCCGACGAGCGTTCAACCTCAGGATCCGGTGATCCGTGTCGCGACCGCAGAAGTCGCACCGGAGTCGGGCGCGACCCACCGCGCCGCGACCGGAGGCACCCGCGGCGGCCTCGCTGACCTCGCTCACGCCCGGACCCATCTCGGCATCAGGTCGGCGAGAGCGCGACCCGGGAGCTTGGAAAGGAATCGAGTCGGCAGAACGTGCTCTCCCCCTCTGCCCGCCGGACGCGACATCTCGCTGCCGTTCGGCGCCTTCCCTATTTGACCCCGATTCCCCGCCCGCGGCGCTCGTCCCGGACGCCCCCGAGGAGAGATTCCCCGTGTGCGGAATCGGCGCATGTGGGGCGACCCCACCCGCGATTCACCGTACGTTTCCGTAGCACTACGGATGAACTAGCACGAAGGCCGTGGCGCGACGACGGCAGAGAAGTGTCTCATCTGCGGCAATTATAGAGTAGAACTCGTTACCGCGGCCCGGTGCCACCGGGGGCCTTCGACGCGGACCCGGTGCACCAGGGGAAGGAAACAGATGGGGGCTGAGGGCGGGTCACAGCAACGCGGGAATCTCCCGAGCCGATGGCACAGCGTCGCCGTGGCCGTCGTGCTTCTCGCCTTGATCGTTCCGGCCGGCTCGATGGCGATACGGGGGAGCTGGGGTTCGCCGGCTTCCAATGCCCTCCCGAGCCCATCGGCGCTGCTCCGGGCCGGGGCCCTCCAGGTCCAGGACGCCGCCGCCTCCCTTCTTCAGGGGAGCGGGCCCGCATTGGGGGCCCATGTGAGCTGCACTTCGTCCGGCAGCTCCGAGCAGTGTGGGACCGGTTCGGCCGCGCCGGGGGCCCCCGGTGCCGCCATCCACCCGCTCGTCGCTACCCTCCCCAACTGGGCGGCGGACCCGATGTCGCCCAGCGGGCGTGACCTCGGCGCACTCGCCTACGACCCCGTCGACAAGTACGTAGTACTGTTCGGCGGGTACCGCGCCGGCTTCCTGTCCGACACCTGGACCTACAACGGCGTGTGGACCCAGCTCCACCCCAAGACCTCTCCGTCGGTGCGCGACTCGCCGGCGATGGCCTTCGACTACAAGGACGGCTACATGGTCCTGTTCGGCGGCTACGCCGGCGTCTCTCCGTTCCCCGACGACACCTGGACCTTCCTGCACGGATCGTGGACGTTGATCCACCCGGCGAGCTCGCCGACGGCCGTGACCGGGGCCGGGTTCACGTGGGACGTCGCCGACTCCTACCTCGTCCTGTTCGGGGGCTCCACCAACACGACGCTGGCCACGAACCAGACCTGGACCTTCGTGGGGGGCGCGTGGACGCACCAGCATCCGACCCTCAGCCCTCCCTCTCGTGGCTACGTCGCCATGGC
This sequence comes from Thermoplasmata archaeon, assembly GCA_035945735.1. Classification (GTDB taxonomy): domain Archaea; phylum Thermoplasmatota; class Thermoplasmata; order Lutacidiplasmatales; family UBA184; genus JAKIVR01. Next base: position 84 of record DASYZY010000005.1, on the reverse strand, counting down.
GTACGACCCGACGAACCACTACGCCGTCATGTTCGGCGGGTACTCCCTGGCCGGCACGACGCCCCAAGGGACCTGGACCTACAG
>DASYZY010000004.1:0-8887 GCA_035945735.1 Thermoplasmata archaeon | reverse complement strand
CCGGGTCGTGATAGGCGCACGACCGTGAAGATTGGCTGAGGTCGCGGTGATCGGGCCGGCACGTCGGGCGAGCTCGCGAGCCAGCGGGTGATCGGGGATCCGGATCCCTAACGAGCCGCTGGCGAGCAGAGGGGGGGCGAGCGGTGCACGGGGAGCGGGCGGAAGCAACACCGTGTACGGGCCGGGGAGGTGCCGCCGAACAAAGGCGCGGCTCGATGGGCTGAGCCGAGCCAAACCTTCGATCTCCTCCCACGAGGAGACCGCGACAGAGAGCGGCTCGGCGGGGGGCCGGCGCTTCGCCGCGTACACCCGATCGACTGCCGCGGGATCGCCGGCCGTGGCGGCCAGGCCATAGAGCGTGTCGGTCGGATAGCCGACCAGGCGGCCGGCGCCGAGCGCCCGGACGGCGGCGTCGAGCCCGGCGGCCATCGCGCTAGAGGAACTTCTCGTCCGAGCGGGTGTACGCGACGTAGTCCTCGGCCCGGAAGTACAGGCCGAGCTCGCGTTCGGCGCTCGCCGGCGAGTCGGAGGCGTGAATGATGTTCGGCGTGATCGCGAGCGCGTAGTCGCCCCGGATCGTCCCCGGCGCGGCGGTCTGCGGATTCGTCGCGCCGGTCAGGAGGCGGGTGACCGCGATCGCGCTGCGACCCTCGAGGGCCAGGGCGAGCACCGGGCCGGAGGTGATGTGCTGGACCAGGCCCGGGTAGAACGGCTTCCCCTCGTGCTCGGCGTAGTGGCGGGCGGCGAGCTCGGGGGGGACCTGGAGGAGGCGGGCCGCGACGATCTTGAGCCCCTTGAGCTCGAACCGGTCGAGGAGCTTGCCCATCAGCCCGCGCTTCACTCCGTCCGGCTTCACCAGCACGAGCGTGCGCTCGAGCGTGCCCTCGGCCATGGGTTCCCACGCTGTCCTCTCGACATAGCGTTACCGCGGCGGCGTTTTCTCCCCGCCTCGCCTTCCGAGGCCGTGCCGGTCATGGAGGTCGCCGCGCGGGGGTTCCCGGCGGCGGTCGAGGCGTACGAGCGCTCGCGGCCGGGCTATCCGGCCGAGACGATCCGGGAGCTCTTCGCCCGGCTCGGGCTACGAGGCCCCGAGCCGATCCTCGAGCTCGCCGCGGGCACCGGAAAGTTCACCGCCGCGCTGATCGGGGCGGGGGCCTCTCCGGTCGCCGTCGAGCCGCTGGCTCGGTTCCGCGAGCCGCTCCGCCGCAAGTTCCCCCAGGTCCCGCTCGTGGCCGCGCTCGCCGAGGCGCTCCCGTTCCGCACCGGCCGCTTCGACGCGGTGATGGTGGCGCAGGCCTTCCACTGGTTCGACCCCGAGCCGGCGCTCGCCGAGGTGCACCGGGTGCTCCGCCCCGGAGGGGCGCTCGCGCTGATCTGGAACGTCCGGGACGAATCCCACCCCCTGCACGCCGAGATGGGCCGGCTCTTCGAGGGGGTGAATCCCGGAGTTCCGGGCCACCGGAAGGGGAGGTGGAAGGCCGCGCTCGAGGCCGCGCCCGGGTTCACACCGCTGTCCCAGATCGAGGGGCGGTTCGCGCAGGAGCACGACGTGGCGCGCATCGTGGACCGCGCCGCCTCGGTGAGCTTCGTGGCGGCGTTACCCGAGGCGGACCGAGAGCGGCTCCTCGCTGAGCTTCGCCGCGCCGCCGAGGCCGACCCCGACATCCGGGCGAGCGGCCGGGTGGAGCTGCCGTACCGGACCGACGTCTACTGGGTACGCACGACGCCGCTGTAGCCTAGGCCGCCCGTACGTCGCAGCCGCTACGGTAGCGGCAGCGCCGGCACCGCGCCGGGCTCGGGGTCGCGCGCCCGTCGTACGGCCGCGCGATCTCCTCGCGGAGCAGGCGCAGCTCGCGCCGGGCCTCGCCGTCCCACGGCAGATCGACCTCGACGCCGTCGCCGTAGCGAAGTCGGCCGAAGGGCGGAGCGCGGCCGGTGGACTCCTCGACGAGCAGACAGTAGGCCCAGAGCTGGACCCGGTGCGAGCGGGGGGGAACGCCCCGGGGCGCCGCCCGGCTCTTCCACTCGATCGGGATCCACCGGCCGTCGCGGAGCTCGCGGAGCTCGTCCGGACGGCCGGCGAGCCGCCACCGTTCGGAGCGCAAGAGCTGGGCCGGCGCGCTCGGGAGATCGACCGAGCGTAACCGGCCCGGTCCGCGGCCCGAGCGGCGGGAGATCGCATACAGGAGCAGGAGGATCCCGGCCAGGACCAGGAGGAGGGCGGCCTCGCCCGGCGCCCCGAGGCTCACCACCGGACCGTCCAAGACAGGAGCACGACGCCAAGTGCGAGGAGAAGAAGCGCCGCGGCCACCAAGGCGGCGATGCTCCGCTCACGCGCCGCTTCCCGCGAGAGCTCACGCGTGTGGTACGCCCGACCGAACTTCTCGCGGGACACCGCCCCGGGATCCGGCGCTTCGGTCGGCGGATTCGCGCGGTAGTACCAGGCGCGTGGACAGTATGCGTACTCGCCGAGCTCGGCCGCACCGACCCAGGGTGGACCCCGATCCGTGCCCGAAGGCGGCACGGCGCGCGCGAGCCCGGGGACGGGATTAGTACCTTCCCCGGCAGTGGAAGCTGCCGGCCTAGCTCGACGACTTTTCGTCGCCCGCCGCGGGCTTTTTTCGCGGGGCTCGGGCGCGGGCGGGCTTCTTGGCCGGCGCCGGCGAGTCGGTCGACGCGCGGGCCGCCTCTTCCTCGGCGACCGGTCCGCCGGGCCCGGTCGGAGCCGACGGGGCCGGGGTCGGCGCCGCCGGGGGGGAGCCGGACTCGAGCTTCGGGGCCGTCGCGGCCTTCGCCTTGGGTGCCGCGGCCGGGGCCGCCGGCGCCGCGGCGCGGGCCTGGGCGTGTGCGGCGGCGCGCTTCACCGCGTGGGCGTGGGTCCACTTGATGCGGTGGCCGACGCGGCCGAGCACCACCTGCTGCTTGCGGCAGGAGGAGGAGCAGAAGTGGTAGACGCTCCCGTCGCGGCGGACGTACATGAGCCCCGTGCCGGGCTCGATCTCCCCGGCGCAGAACGAGCACTGGCGTTTGAGGACCATCGGTTCACCGCACCGAGAGCTTGCGGGCCTCTCGGGCCGTTTCGCGCAGCAGGAGGACGTCGCCGACCCGGATCGGGCCGGTCACGTTGCGCGTGATGATCTTGCCGCGGTCGCGGCCGGCGAGCACGCGGACCTTGACCTGGGTGGCCTCGCCGGCCATCCCGGTCCGGCCGATGAGCTCGACGACCTCCGCCGGCGAGCCCTTCTCTTCGGCCATGGATCCCTACCGGCTCCGGGGCGCCTACGCCTTGAGCTGTCCGGCGGCGGTGGCGATCTCTTCGAGCAATCCCTTCGCCTCGCCCGGCTCGACGACGGCGACGCTGGCGGCGCTCTTGGAGAGCCCCGCGCTCGCGCCGAGCCGCTGCTTCTTCGGGACGTAGACGTAGGGGATGTGCTTCTCCTCGCAGAGCATCGGGATGTGCACGAGGATCTCGACGGGGTCGACGTCCTCGGCCATGACCACGAGCTTGGCCTCGCCGCGCTCGCTCGACTTCGTGACCTCGTTGGTGCCGACCCGAACCTTCCCTGTCTGCTGGGCCACCTGGACCAGCTGGAGGGCCTTGTCGGCGAGTTCGGCCGGGGTCTCGAACCGGATGTAGATCGCGCGCGCCATGCTCTTTCCTCGCGTCAGCGGACCGGTAACGGTCCTCAGCTCACGGGTGAGGGCGGCCTACGGGCGGCGATATTTAGCCTTGCTCGGAGAGCGGTCCCCCCTCAGGTCGAGGCCGGGCGAAGCCGGCTCTCGATCTCGATGAGGTACCCGTCCGGATCGCGAAGGTGGAGCGTCCGGAGCTGCCACTCCGGCCGATCCGTGGGCGGGCTCAGGAGCCGGACCCCCTTGCGACGGAGCCGGGCGGCGACCGCGTCGACGTCCTTCACCTCCCAGATGAGGGCGGACCGGCCGATCGGGCGGGTCGAATATCGGCCGGGGAGCAATCCCACGGCCTTCGCCATCAGCTTCCGGTCAAAGATTCCTAGGACGGTATGCGCGGAGAGCGCGAACTCCCCGTACGGGGGTTCCCCATGGCCCGAGAGCGGCCGGAGCCCGAGCACGTCCCGATAGAATCGCCAGGAGGCCCGAAAATCCTTGACGAGCAGGCGGGGCCCGTAGAACGTGAGCGGCATCGATGCTCTCGTCGGCATTGCCTAGGCCATCGACCGTGGACGATAAGCCCCCGCGCAACGGGCGGTTTCAGGCCGCGGGAGGAGCCCTCACCGCGCGGAGCGCCGCGGGGTGCGAGCGGAAGTGCCGCTCGACCGGCTCGATCACCCGGATCAGCATCTCAGCGATGGCGCTCTTCAGATCGGCCGGATGGAGCTTGCCCGCGCTCCAGGCTTCGAGGAACTCGGCCTCGGTGGAGAACTCCACCGGCCCCCCGTGCTTTTCGGCTCGCGCGATCGCGAGCTTCCCTTCGTAGGGCAGCGCGACCCAGCGGGCCAGCTCGACGACCGGGTTGCCCTCGACCTCCTTGGCCGGACAGTAGGCCGAGGAGATCCGGGAGCGGATCTCCTCCGGTGGCGAGGGGAGCAGGATCGCGGTCCTCGGGTCCGACTTCGACATCTTGCCCTCGAACTCGGGGCCGCCGGGGTTCATGCGGGCGCCGCCGGCGAGGGAGGAGATGAGCGGCGTGTGCACGGCGATCGGGGGCGCCCAGCCGTTGGCGTGCGCGCTCTCGCGCGCGAGCACGTGCGCCCGACGCTGGTCGAGGCCGGCGTACGCGATCTCGACCGGCAGCTCGAAGATGTCGGCGGCCTGCATCGAGGGGTAGAACAGCTTCGCCGTGTCGAGCGCGGCTTCCTCCTCGCCCCGGCCGAGGATCGTCATCGCCCGCCGGGTGCGGGCGAGCGACAGTCCCCGCGCGATCCGAAGTACGCGCTCCCAGTACCCGGACCGGCCCACGAGATCGCGGGCCCAGCGCACCTTCACGCGCTCCATGTCGACGCCGAGCGCGCCGAACGCCTCGATCATGTAGGTGCCGGAGGCGCTGATCCGCTCCATCGATCCGCCGAGCTTGTCGTTGATCCAGGCGTGCCAGTCGGCGATGAACAGTGTGAGCTCGCAATCGGCGGCGACGAGCTCGCGCATCTTCCGGGCGCAGACCAGGTGGCCGACGGTGAGGATCCCGGACGGTTCGAAGCCGATGTAGGCCCGGGGGCGCTCGTGGGTGCCGAAGACGCCGATGAGCTCGGGCTCGGTGAGCACCTCGACCGTGCCCCGTCGCACGAGCTCGACGCGGCGGGCCGGGTCCACGCCGGTCCACCCGCAGGCGGCACTTTAGTGCCCGGGGGGGCCGGAACCGGCGGTCGGGGCGGCTTTCCGGGCCCGTCGTCGGCCCCGCACGGTTTAAGCCCCGACGGGCGGTTTCTAGAGTGGATGGAGCAGCCCGCTGAGGCGGACGCTCCGGAGATGGCGGCGGAGGAGCCGACCGACGCCCTCGCCCGGGCGCTAGCCATCGAGCCCGAGACGGCCCGGGCGCTCCTCGCGGCCGGGCTCTCCACGCCCGAGCAGGTCCGCAGCGCCCCGGAGTCGCGGTTGCGCGAGGCCGGACTCTCCCCCGAGGCGGTCGACCGGATCCTCAACGCCGCGCCGGTCCGCGAGCCGGAGCCCGCCTCCTCCCCCGTGGACAAGTGGATGCGCGCCTCCCGCAAGCCGGAGCGCGCCCGCCGCCGCCCACGGCCCAATGCGGGCGCCTCCACCGATGTCCTGAAGCGCTGGGTCGGCGGCGACGACCGCGCCCTCGAGAGCTGGATCCGGCAGTCCGAGGAGAGCACCCCCTCCATCTCCCCCGCGCCCGCCTCGACGGAGTCGGAGAGCGCCCCGTCCGCCCCCATGCCCAAGTCGGCCGAGGCGCCGGAGCCGGCGCCGGCCAAGCTCGTGGAGCGGGAGGAGACCGTCGTCCGCTGGCTCACCGACCTCCTCGACCGGGTGAAGACCGAGAGCTTCGACCCGGCCTCCCTGGTGCAGGAGTCCCAGGAGCTCCACCGCGAGCTCTTCGACGAGCGCGAGCGGCGACGCGTGATCGAGGAGGAGCTCGAGCACGTCAAGCGCGGCTCCATCGCCGTCATCAAGTACGTCCGGACCCGCGAGGCGAAGGCCCGCGAGGAGCTGGTCGCCGAGAAGGAGGTCGAGCTCCAGAGCCTGCAGAAGCGGCTCGAGGAGATCACCGGCAAGCTCAACGCCGCACCGGCCGGGCCGGTGAGCGCTGAGGGCGAGGCGGCGATCGAAGCCCGCGTGCGGGCCGAGTTCGCCGTCCGCGAAGAGGAGCTCCGCACGAAGGAGGCCGAGCTCCGACGCCAGGTCGTGGGGCTCGAGGGCGAGCTCCGCAGCGCCCGCGCCGGGGCCGAGAGCCGGCGGGCGCCGACCGAGGGCATGCCGAGCGCCGAGGAGCGCGAGCGGGAGATCGTCCGGCGCGAGAACGAGCTCCGGGCCCGCTTCGAGGAGATCCGTATCCGGGTCGAGGAGCTCGACCGCAAGCGCGAGCCGCTGGCCTACAAGGAGCGCGAGCTCGGCACGCGCGAGGCCGAGCTCTCGCTCAAGCAGAAGACGCTCGAGGCCGAGGCGCGCCGGCTCGAGGAGGTCAAGGCGAGCCTGCCGAAGGGCGGGCCCGCGGCCGGCGCCAAGTCGGACCGGCTCGAGGAGCGGGCCGACGAGCTCCGCAAGCGCGAGGAGGAGCTGCGCACGCGCGAGGCGTTCCTCTCCCAGCGCATCCAGGAGCTCGAGGGGCTCGAGAAGAAGGCGTCCGAGAAGGAGGCCGACCAGCTCCACGCCGACGCCGTGGAGTCGGTCCAGGACAAGGGCTCCAAGTCGCGCACGGGCGTCCGCCGGCTCGACGACCTGCTGTTCGGCGGGTTACCGCCGGGCAGCCAGGTCCTGGTCAACGGACCGGCCCACACCGGCAAGGACCTGCTCGGTCGGTTCTTCCTGATCGAGGGGCTCAAGCAGGGCCAGGGCGCCCTGCTCGTGATCACCGACCGCACCTACACCACGGTGCGCGACGAGATGCAGGGCCTCCTGCCCAACTACAACGAGCTCGAGCGCCGCGGGCTCGTCCGGTACATCGACCTGTACTCGCGGAGCCTCGGCGTGACCGACGCGGAAAAGGGCGTGAAGCTCCTTTCCTCGACCGACAAGAACCTGCTCGAGCAGCTGCCGCAGGCGGTGAACGGCTTCGCCGCCGAGCTCAAGGAGAAGGCCGGTGGCTACCGGTTCCTGTTCGAGAGCGTCAGCACCGTGACCGCCTACCTCGACAGCGGCCAGGCCTTCCGCGTGCTCCAGCCGCTCATCGGCCGGCGCAAGCTCGACGGCGCGGCCGGATACTACGAGATCGAGACCGGCATGCACTCGGAGAACGACCTGCAGACGCTGGAGCACATGATGGACGGATCGCTCAACCTGAAGATCGACCAGCTGAAGACCTTCCTGTCGGTCCGCGGGATCACCGACGTGCAGTCGCGGGCCTGGGTCGGCTACACCTTCTCCAAGCGCGCCTTCTCGCTCGGCTCCTTCTCGCTCGACCATATCCGGTAGACCGAGCGCGCCCGTCGCGGCCGCCTCGAACTAGCCTCTTCCGCGCGCCCGACGTGGGGCGATGGACGGAGGGCGGGAATGGGTGCCGCGACCAGCTACCGGTATCAGCCCGCCGGGACGTACGACTTGAGCGGGCCCTCGGACTGGAAGTACCGCCACGAGCGGACGACCCGCTACATCACCTGGCTCGCCCTCCTGCTCACGGTCGCCGTCGCGGTGGAGGTCGAGGGATTGACCCGGGGCCGGGGCGGACTCTCGGGCTTCACGACTCCCGAGGGACTTCTCGCGGTGTTCGCCCCCCTCGCGAGCTTCGGGATCGGCGTCTGGACGCTCCGTCGATCGGCCACCGGCCTGGCGCTCGATGCGGACGGGCTTCGGCTCCTCTATCCAGGGGGCCGGAGCGTGAGGGTGCCGCTGTTGGTCCCTCGGCTGCGGCTCCGGCTGTACGAGTGGATCCGCCCCGCGGGAAGCCTCGCCGGTGCTCCCTACCGGCATCAGATCCGAACGCAGTGGCTCCGGCTGACCCCGATCACCGCGGAGGCGTTCGAGGCCATCGTCCAACACGCCCGGAAGCTGCAGCTCTCGGTCAGTGTCCGTCCGGTGGTGCACGATTGGTTTGGAGTCGCGTACAGCCGGTACACCGTTACCGCGCGGAACGGGGCGGTTCCGGTCGGGTGGGCGCGCCCGGTCACCGCCGGACCTCCGGCTTCAACAGGGTTTCGAGACCGTCGGCCGTGAGCGCGACGGCCCATCCGAAGAGCACCACGACCAGCGCCGGGAACAGGTACATCCACCAGAAGTTCGCCTGCGGGATCGGCGACCAGCCAAAGCAGACGCCCTGCGCCAGCAGATTGCCCCACTCCGGGAAGGCGGTGTACGGCAGCGGTGAGAGCAGCGAGTCGGTGTTTCCTGGATAGCAGGCCAGGAACGGGAAGACGGTCAGGACGAAGAAGACCTGGTAGACGTCGATCGGGATCTGTGCGAGCGACGGCCCCAGCGAGTTCGGCAGCACATGGTACAGCAGAGTACGGCCGGGAGTGCTCCCCGTCGCCCGCGCCGACTCCACGTACGGCTCCTGAGCGATGGTGATGGCCCGGGCCCGCACCGGCCGGGCGTAGTACGGCCACAGGACGAAGGCGAAGAGCAGCACGAACAGGGGGAGGTGCTGGTCGATCGTCACGAACCCGACGAGCCCGAGGTAGAGGATCACGACCAGGAAAAAGGGCGGCACGGCGAGCACCAGATCGACGAACCCGGTCACGACGGCGTCGAGCGCGCCCCGGTAGTAGCCAGCGCTCGCTCCGGCGAGCGTGCCGGTGGT
>DASYZY010000003.1:0-2060 GCA_035945735.1 Thermoplasmata archaeon | reverse complement strand
CAGGAGGCCTTCCCCGGCGAGGACATCTCCGACCGACCGTTGCCGGAGGTCACGGTGCCGTTCTGGGCCTGGCTCTTGGGCCAGCCGCCCGAGAAGGTGAGCGGTCAGCGCTTCCGCGCCCAGGACCCCGAGTGGGTGGTCCCCGCATGAACCGCGACGAGCTCGCCTTTGCTCGCCCGGACCGACTTCAGGCCCGGGAGCCCCCAGAGCGGCGAGGGCTATCCCGCGACGAGGTTCGACTGCTCGTCTCAAGCCCAGCGGGCGAGCGGCACAGCCGCTTCTTCGAGCTGTCCGGCTGGCTCCAGCGGGGCGACCTCTTGGTGGTCAATCGGAGCGCGACGCTCCCGGCGGCGCTACCGGCGCGAGGACCGTTCGGGGAGTTCCTGGTCGACCTCTCGACCGACTTCGGCAGCCGCCTGTGGCTCGCCGAGCCCCGTTGGGCGTTCGACCGACCCGGTCCGCTGCCGCTCGAGGCCGGGATGCGCTTGGAGGTGGGATCCGTCGGCGCCCGCGCCGTCGGACGGTACCCGGGACAGCCCCGGCTCTGGTTCCTTCGGTTCGAGGCCGACCCGCGGCCGGCCATGCGCGAGCTCGGTCGGCCGATCCGCTATGGCTACGCGGCGGGGGCGTTCCCGCTCGCGGAGTATCAGACTCTCTTTTCGCAAGTACCGGGGAGCGCGGAGATGCCGTCGGCGGCGCGTCCGTTCACTCCGCGGGTCCTCACCGCGCTCGAGGCGCGCGGCGTGGCTGTGGCCTCGGTGCTCCTGCATACCGGGGTCTCGAGCCTTGAGGTGATGGCCGACGAGGTCGAACGCGAGGAGCTCCTGCCGGAGCCGTTCGAGGTCGGCGAGGCCGCGGTCGCGGCCATCCGGCGGACGAAGGCCGCCGCCGGCCGGGTTATCGCGGTCGGCACTACGGTCGTTCGCGCCCTCGAGGCGGCCGCCGGCGGTGGCGAACTGGGTCCGCGTCGGGGCTTCACCCGCCGTCGGCTTGCCCCGGGAGTCCCGGTCCGAGTGGTCGACGGACTGATCACGGGATTCCACGACCCGTACGCGAGCCATCTCGCCCTGCTCTTCGCGCTCTTCGGCGCCGACCGGGTCCGCCGGGCCTATTCGGCCGCCGTGGAAGGTGGCTACCTCTGGCACGAGTTCGGCGACAGCCATCTCTGGCTGCCGGACTGAGCGCTCCGCCAACGCACGATGGGCGCCGTCCGCCCGGCTCCCTCCCTTAGCGCCTGTCGGACCCCCGGCCGAGGGAGCGGTCCGCGGAAGCGCGGCTCGACCGAGGAACCTCAGCGCAACTCCCGCGCCAAAGCCGGCCGCGCCTGGTGCGGAATGTGCGACGGAACCGCAAGTGAGTACGTATACGTATAAATACAGCATGCCACCAAGACGTGGATGCTCCGAGAGCGGAGCAGGAACGAGATGAACGGCAAGCTAGGACGGAGAACGATCTATCTGGGGACGATTGCGGCGATGATCAGCCTCGTGGCGGGCTTCGCTCTGGCGGCGATCACGATCAGTGTCCACAACCAGTCGGGCGCCGGTCAGATCACGAACGACCAGGCGGGCGTACCCGGCGTGACCTACAAGTTCACGACCATCAACCTGACCGCCAACCCGGCCCCGGCCGCCTCGACGGGGACCGCCGGCGCGCCGCAGAAGGTCGCCGCGGGCGGCAACGAGTTCTGCCTGAACACCTGTACCGCCGGTGACATCGCCGAGACCGTCTACCTGCAGTTCACCACGAGCTTCGCCGGTGCCATGCAGATCGATGTCTCGGTGATCGCGTCCACCGCCGGTGGCAACGCGACCGTCTACCTCGCGCAGGCCTCGACCGCGGTCGCGGGTGGGATCCTCCTGACCTGGGACCTCGGCAACGGCGCGAACACGATCACCAGCGTCACGGTCGTCGAGTTCGAGTGCTCCAGCGCGACCAGCTGCCCGTAGGCCGGACGCCAGCGTCGAACGCGAACCTATTCCGCCCCCGCGCTCCGTCCCCCGATGGGGGACGGGGCCGGGGGTTCCCTCCTTTTTGAAAGTTCATTCGGCCAACCTATC
>DASYZY010000002.1:0-1627 GCA_035945735.1 Thermoplasmata archaeon | reverse complement strand
GACGCGGCCACCGCCCTGCGGGGCCTCCGGCTGCGCGAGGAGAGCGAGCGCCGCCGCTACCGCGAGTACTACGGCATCGACCTCGCCCACGAGGAGGCCGACTACACGGTCGACGCGAGCGAGCTGAGCCGCGAACAGGTCGTCGAGCGGCTGGTGGCCTTCCTCGACCGCTCCGACGGGGGCGCGTGAGCGAGCCGGCGGGCGACGTCCGCAGAGGCCCCGGCCGGCTCGCGGAGGGCGCGTTCGTCCTCGTCGACAAGCCGCGTGGGCCGAGCTCGCACCAGGTCAGCGCCTGGGCGCGCGACCTCCTCGGCGTCGAGACCGCGGGCCACGCCGGCACGCTCGACCCCAACGTGTCGGGTCTCCTGTGGGTGGGCGTCGGACCCGCCCTCAAGCTGCTGCCGCTGATGCTCGACTTCCCCAAGCGGTACGTCGCGCTCGTCACCCTCCACGGCCCGGTGGCCGAGAAGGAGCTCGCGGCGGCGCTGGCCGAGTTCACCGGACCGATCTACCAGACCCCGCCGGTCCGGTCGGCTGTCCGGCGGGCGCGCCGGATCCGGACGATCCACCGACTCACGCTCCTGGATCGGAAGGGCACCCACGTCCTGCTCGACGTCGTCGGCGACTCCGGCACCTATGTGCGGACGCTCGCCGTCGACCTGGGCGATGCGCTCGGCGTCGGCGCCCACCTCGCCGAGCTCCGGCGGACCGGCACCGGCCCCTTCACCGAGGAGGGTTCGGTGACCCTCACGGTGCTCGCCGATGCCGCCGCGGCGGCCCAGGAAGGCCAGCCCGCGCCCCTGCTCGCGCTCCTGCACCCGATCACCGAGGTCACCCGCGAGTTCCCCCAGCTCCGGCTCAAGGCCGGCGCCGCCTCGGCGGTGGCCCACGGCGCGGGGCTGGCGAAGGGCGGCATCCGGTCGATGGACCGGCCCTTCCGCCGGGGGGCGCACGTGGTGCTGCTCGGCGAAGGAGGGGAGCTGGTCGCGATCGGCACCGCCCTGCGCGACTCCGACGGGCTCGGCGGCGAGGGCTGGGCGATCGAGCCGCTGCGGGTGATGGTCGATCCGGCGGAGTTCCCCCCGCTGTGGAAGGATGGGCGGAAGAGCGCCCCTACGTCCCCACCGTGACCAGCGTCTCGGTGCCCTTGATGCCGGGCACCTTGCGGATCTTGTGGACGACGATGTCCAGCGCGGCGTTGATGTGCTCGGCCTGGATCTTCACGATCAGGTCGAACGGGCCGGTCACCGCCTCGACCTCGACGACGGCGGGCACGGCGCGCACCCGGCGAATGACCTCCTCGAGCTTGCCGACGTCGGTCTCGATGAGCAGGTAGAGCGTCTCCATGGCGCCCGAGGCGCTGCGGCGAGCACCCTTGGCAGGGATGAGCTTAGCGCGTCGCTCCGACCCGGGCAAAGGGGTTAATCCTGCCGTCCCGGACGGGGGGAGATGCCCTTTCGCCTGCGCGATAGCCTGACCGGCCGGCGGCGGGAGCTCGCGCGCCGGCCGGGCCGGCCCTTCACGCTGTACACGTGCGGACCCACGGTCTACGACGCGGCCCATGTCGGGCACGGTCGCACCTACCTCTACTTCGATGACCTGCGTAGGACGCTCGAGGCCCGGGGCG
>DASYZY010000001.1:0-3551 GCA_035945735.1 Thermoplasmata archaeon | reverse complement strand
CAGTCGGGCTTCGATCGCGTGGCGTCCTTCCGGCGGCATATCCCATCCCCTGGGAGGGGATACAGCCGGAGGAGATGAAGGCTGCGCCCGCAGTCGCTGGCGGCACGCGGGGACGGACCTAGGCGTCGGGGCCGCTGTCTTCGATGGCCGGGTCCTCGGGGGCCGAGCCGTCGCCCTCGGCCGGGCGCGGGGGCGCGACGCGCCGGAGCACGGCTTCGATCCGGTGCCGGAGCTCGTCGAGCCCGGCTCCGCTCTTGGCGGAGACCCGCGGTCGACCGGTCGTGGGCGGCCGTAGGTCCGCCTTGGTCTCGATCTCCAGGATCGGGATGGCCGGGTACTCTTCCTTCCAGCGCGCGAGGAGCCGCTCCTGGTCGGCCATCGTGTACCCGGAGGTCTCGCTCGGGTCGAGCACGAACAGGATGGCGTCGGCCGCGCGCTCGAGCGCCACGAGCGCCTCGGTCTCCGCCGGATTGCTCCGGCCGCGACGGCCCAGCACGCCGGGGGTATCCACGACCTGCATCCGGTCGAACCCGAGGTCCGCGTGGCCGACGGCGATGGAGAGCGTGGTGAACGGGAAGGCGGCGACCTCCGGGTGCGCGCTCGACAGGCGCGCCACCAAGGAGGACTTTCCCACGTTCGGGAAACCGGCCACGACCAGCGTCGCGACGTTGGGGTCGACGCTGGGGCGCTCTCGCAGGAACCGCTCGGCCACCTCCAAGGCGCGCAGGTCCGCGTCCACCTCGCGGACCATGCTGGCCGCCCGCCCGTAGAACGCGCGCACCTCGGTCGCGATCGCGGGGATGTCGGCGCGGCGGCGCAGTGAGCGCTGCGCCCCCTCCGCGAGCCCCTTGAGCCGGGACTCGGCCCGCCCCACGCGGGTGAGGCTGCGGGGCACGGTGGTAGGCCCGAACCGGCGGGCCAGGAGCTCGCGGTAGAGCGGATCCTCCATGGCCTCCGACGTGCGCCGGGCCCGGAGCCGGAGCTGCCGGCGGAGAACCGCCGAGCTACGGACTATCTTGAGCATCGCTCGCCGGCGGGAGCGATCCAGTCGCCCATCGCCGTGGGCGCTGGTCTTGTACGCCCGATGAAACGCCAGATCGAGCATCACCGAGGAGGGGGCGCGCCCGGCCGGCGCCTGCGAGGCACCGCGATCCTCCCGCCCCCGACCCGTCGGCATGGCTCCGGCGAACGGGGCCTTCGATTTGAGTCCGTCGAAGGTAATCGAAAGGCTATAGGCAGGGCCCGGGTCGAGGCGCGCTCGGGGACAGAGCGTGGCTCGCTGGATACCGAACGAGCCGGCGGAAGAGGCCCGCATGCTCCGCGAGGCCGGGTTCAAGGACCCCGAGCAGCTGTTCGCCGACATCCCGCGCTCGTTGCGCCTGGGCCGGATGGGTATCGGCGCCGGGCTCGAGGAGTCCGAGGTCTCGGCCGCCGTCGAAAAGCTGCTCGGCCGGAATCGGCCGTACCGCAACTTCGCCACCTTCCTCGGCGGTCGGGTGGGCATCCGCTACCAGCCCGCGGCGGTCGACGCGATCCTCTCGCGCAGCGAGTTCTACACCTCGTACACGCCGTATCAGCCCGAGGCCAGCCAGGGGATGCTCCAGGCGCTCTTCGAGTTCCAGTCGCTCTGGGTCGAGTTCACCGGTCTCGATGCGGCCAACGCCTCGCTCTACGATGGCGCCACCGCGGCCGGTGAGGCGATGCTCCTGTCGCGCCGCCTGCACGAGGGGAGTCGCTTCCTCGTGCCGGCCTCGCTCCCGTGGGAGGAACGTAGCGTCCTCGACAACTACGGGGTCGGCGCCGGGCTCCGGGTCGAGGCGGTCCCGTACGACCCGGCCTCCGGCCGCCTCGATCGGGCCGCCCTCGAGACCGCGATCGCGGCCGGCGACGTCTGCGGGGTGCTCGCCGACCTGCCCAACGGCTTCGGGATCGTCGACGAGGGGCTTCCCGAACTGAAGGGGCTCCTCAAGGACATCCCACTCACCATCGTCGCCGACCCGCTGTCGCTCGCGCTGTTGGAGCCTCCCGGCGAGTGGGGCGCCGACATCGTCGTCGGCGAGGGGCAGGGCTTCGGCATGGCCCCCTCCTTCGGGGGGCCGCTGCTGGGGCTCTTCGCCTGTCGGCGCGAGCACCTGCGCTCGGCCCCGGGTCGGATCGTCGGCGCCACGAGCGATCGCGAGGGGCGGCGGGCGTTCACGCTCACGCTCCAGACACGGGAGCAGCACATCCGGCGCTCGAAGGCGACGTCCAACATCTGCACGAACCAGTCGCTCCTGGCGCTCGCCTTCGTGAGCTACGCGAGCCTCGTCGGCCCGCAAGGTCTCGAGCGGCTCGCCGCGAAGATGGCCGAACGCGCCCAGGGGCTCGCCGGCGCCCTCTCGGGCGTTCCCGGACTCCGCGCCCCCCGGTTCACCGCCCCCTTCCTGTGGGAGTTCGCGGTCTCCGTCCAAGCTCCGACGGTCCCGCTCTTCCTCGAGCGGCTGCGCCGCGCGAAGGTGCTCGGGGGCCGTCCGCTCTCCGACCCGCGACCGGGCCGGGGGGGCCCGCTCGCCGACACCTACCTCACGAGCGTGCACGAGGGGACCACCGAGCGGGAGATCGCCAAGTACGCCCGGGCGGCGCGCGCGGCCGCGGAGGCGCCGGCGTGAGCTTCCGCCAGGCGCGCTGGGACGAGCCCCTCCTGTGGGAGCTTCGCCCGCCGGGCTCCGACGGAGGGCCGGCGCCGGTCGCCGGGATCCCCGAGCGGATGCGCCGGCGTCGCCGGCTCGCCTGGCCGGAGCTCAGCGAGCTGGAGGTGGTTCGCCACTACACTCGGCTCAGCCAGATGAACTTCGGGATCGACACGTCGGCCTACCCGCTCGGCTCCTGCACGATGAAGTTCAACCCCAAGATCTCCGAGCGGCTCGCCCGGCTACCGGGCGCGCAGGAGCTTCACCCGTACCAGCCCGAGAGCACGACGCAGGGATCGCTCGAGCTCCTATGGCGGCTCGAACGGGCGTTGGCGAAGATCACCGGCCTGCCGGAGATCTCGCTGCAGCCGGCGGCGGGCGCTCACGGCGAGTTCGCGGCGCTGCTGCTCGTGCGCGCCTACCTCCGGGCCAAGGGCGAGCTCGCTCAGCGCACCGAGGTGCTGCTACCGGACACCGCCCACGGGACGAACCCGGCCTCGGCGGCCATGGCCGGCTTCACCGCCCGGGAGATCCGCTCCAAGGACGGCTGCGTGGACCTGGAGGAGCTCCGGAAGGCCGTGGGGCCGCAGACCGCCTGCTTCATGCTCACGAACCCGAACACCGCCGGCCTCTTCGAGAGCGAGATCCCCGAGATCGCCAAGAGCGTGCACGGCGCCGGTGGGCTGCTGTACTACGATGGGGCGAACCTCAACGCGATCCTCGGGGTGACCAACCCGGGGCGGATGGGCTTCGACCTGGCCCACCTGAACCTCCACAAGACCTTCGCCACGCCGCACGGCGGCGGAGGGCCCGGCGCCGGCGTGCTGGCCTGCACCGAGGAGCTCGGAAAGTACCTGCCCGTTCCACGGGTCGTCAAGCAGG